>NZ_JBNFOJ010000319.1:0-3107 GCF_057364705.1 Brevundimonas sp. CURTG3B2_SDJG | reverse complement strand
GGCGTTGCGGCCGGTCGCGCGGATTTCGGCGGCCAGGGCTTCGGCCCGGTCGGCGGACTTTTCATAGGTGAGGGCGATGTCCGCGCCGTCGGCGGCCAGACGGCGAGCGATGGCCGCGCCGATGCCGCGGCTGGCGCCGGTCACCAAGGCGCGCTTGCCGGCGAGGGGGAGGGAGGCGGTGATCATGAGCGTGTTTCTTTCTGTATCAATTGACACAGAACGCCAGATGGAAAGCTTGCTCCCCTCCGTCAAGAGATTATGTATCGATCGCTAGAAAAGGAGTCCGAATGTCGCCCCCCCGCGGCCGCCCCCGCAGTTTCGATCGCGACCAGGCCCTGGCCCGCGCGATGGAGGTGTTCTGGGCCAAGGGCTATGCCGACGCGTCCATGGCCGACCTGACCGCGGCCATGGGGATCAACTCGCCCAGCCTCTACGCCGCCTTCGGCGACAAGGAACGGCTCTTCCGCGAGGCCGCGCGCCTGTACCAGAAGACCGAAGGCGGCGCGCTCTGGAAGCCGATGGAGGCTGACGGCCTGACGGCGCGCCAGGCCTTCGAGGGGCTGCTGATGGCCACGGCCGAGGCCCACACGCGGGTGGGAAAGCCCTCCGGCTGCATGGTCGTCCTTTCGGGCGCCCATCCCGACGCCCTGCCGGGCGGCGCCTGTCAGGAACTGCAGGCCATCCGCCAGGCGACGCTCGAGGCCATGGAGGACCGGCTGCGCCAGGGGCGCGACGCGGGGCGAGATCGCGCCGCGAGCCGACCTGGCCGCCATGGCCGCCTTCTACGCCACGGTGCACCAGGGCATGGTCTTCCGCGCCCGGGACGGAGCCACCCCCGACGAACTGCGGGGCACCGCCCGGGGCGCGATGATGGCCTGGGACGGCTTGGCGGGCCTGACGCCCGCCTAGTCGGCCGCCAGCACCGACAGCAGGCCGCGCGTATAGCCGCGCGGCGCGACCGTCAGGTGATCCTCGTCGGCCAGCACTTCCGAGCGAATTCTCAGGCCGGGATAGTTGCGCGACGTCAGCTGGCTTTCGAACCGATGCATGTCCGCGACCAGGTCCTTGGTCCGATTGTAGCGCGCGTCCCCGGGCCGGATCGCCTCGAAGGCGCCCACGTACATGAAGACGTTGGCCTGAAGGTCCCGGTGCGACCGCGCATAGTCCGCCTCGACGTCCAGCATGTGGCGCTCGTCGTACCAGAACGACGGGCTGCCCAGGATGTAGTCCCGGAACAGGGTCGGCTCGGTGAACAGGATCTGGGCGCCCAGCAGCGATCCGTACGAATGGCCCACGAACACCCGCCGGCCCGGGTCGGCCCGGAAGCGCCCCTCGACGAAGGGCAGGACCTGCGCCTTCAGGTAGCGCTGGTAGGCAGCGCCCTGTCCGTGCACCGCTCCGGCGGGCGCGTTGCTCGGGCCGCTGGCGGTCGGGGTGTAGTCGCGCCGGCGGCTGGTCATGCCGTCGTCTCCACGCGCATAGGACAGGCCGACCAGGATGGCCTCCTGGACCCGGGGCCCGTCCAGATTCAGCCGCCGCGACAGGCTGCGGATCATCGGGAAGGCGTAGTCCGCGTCGGTGATGTAGACGATCGGGTAGCGGCGGTTCGGCTGGGCCTCGTAGGACGGGGGCAGGCTGACGAACACCTCGTAGACGCGGCCGGATGCGGGGTCGGGCACGGACCACACCTGGGTGCCCTGGACCTCGTAGGGACGGCCTTCTCGCGGCGCTTCCCTATCCTGCGTCCGGGCGTCGACAGGGCCCGAACAGGCCGATAAAGCCACGGCCGCGATGGCCATCGCCGCGAAAACCGTCTTCATGCAAATGCCCCAAACTGGCCGATTCATCCGACCGGCGAAGCTTGGATCGGCAGCGAATGTGGCGACGAGGGGGCCGGGGGATCACGGCTCCGTCATCCGTGAAGCCGCGCGTCAGGCGTAGTTGAAGCTGATCGAGATGCGCTCGCTCTTGGCGGCGTTGGTCGGCACCTCGTGACGCAGCCAGCTTTCCCACATCAGCACGGTGCCCGGGCTGGGGGCCAGATAGACGAAGGGGCGCTCGGCCTCCGGGACGTCGGGCCGGACGCCGGGCCGGGCCATCATCATCGGCAGGCGCGGATCCTCCAGCTTCAGGGCCGAGGCGCCGTCGGGCACCTCGACGTAGACCGTGCCGCTGAGGAAGGCGTGCGGGTGGATATGGCCCGTGTGACCGCCCCCGGGCTTCAGGATGTTGACCCACAAATTGTCCAGCCGCGGCTTGCGGGCCAGGTCGAAGTTCAGCGCCTTGGCGTAGGCGGCCGCATGGCGATCCAGGTGGCGCTTCAGCTCCGCGAACTCGGGCATGCGCAGCGGCAGGTCGGTCAGCGAGCCGTAGGAGGTGTAGCCGCGGTAGCCGTGCTCGCGGCACCACAGTCGTCCCGCCTGGTCCTCGGCCGCCAGCATGCGGCAGGCGTCGGCCAGGCCGTCGTTGAAGGCCTCGAAGCCGGCCGAACCGGCCAGGGAGGCCTCGTAGACCTGGGTGACGAAGAGCGGGCGCAGGGACATGGAGCCTCGATATCCGGTCGGGCGCGCGCACGGAAGGGCGGGGCGCTGTCGGCGCCGCCTTCGATCAGAACCCCAGCCCCGCTTCCCCCCGCAGCACCGCCTCCGCCTCCGGCGAATGCTTGGCCCCGCCGCGCTCGTGCATCACCAGGGGCGGCAGCAGGCGCAGGGGCGCCTTGCCCGTCTTGACCGCCCGGACCAGCACCCGCTTGGCCGGCTCGTCGGCGAAGGCGTGCACCGGTCGGATCGCGAACGACCCGGCCTTCTCGCCCAGCAGGGCCAGCAGGTCCGCCAGCCGGTCGGCCCGGTGGACCACCACGATCCGCCCGCCCTCGCGCACCGCCTTCAGCAGGAAGCGGCCCAGGCCCCCAGGCCGTCGTCGGCCATCCAGGCGCCGCGCTTGCCCGGCCCCGGCGCCCGCAGGGCCCCCGCGTCGTCGAAGAAGGGCGGGTTCGAGACCGCCAGGTCGAACGGCGCCAGTCCCAAGGCGCGGAAGCCCGCCGCCACGTCGCCCGTGACGATCTCCGCCTCGATCCCGTTCAGCGCCGCGTTCTCCCGCGCCAGCCC
>NZ_JBNFOJ010000318.1:0-3117 GCF_057364705.1 Brevundimonas sp. CURTG3B2_SDJG | reverse complement strand
CGACGCGGGTCCCCCCCGATCCCGCCGCCGTCGCAGTGGCGGCGCGGCTGGAACCGGTCGCGGCCGAGACCAGCCGCACCACCTTGGCCTCGATCATCTTCCTGGACCGGCAGGGGATCGCGCTGACCGGCTACGCCCGGGGCGGCGCCTGGGGCGACCTTCCCGAGGTCCAGACCGCCCTGACCGGCCGGCCGGAGACGGTGCTTCGCCGGAACGCCGCCTACCAGCCTCGCTATTCGCTGGAGTGGCTCAGCCGCGCATCGGCCCTGCGCATCCACCACGCCCGCCCGATCGTCGTGAACGGCCAGGTCGAGGGGGTGGTCCTGACCTCGCGCTCGCCCCGCGCCCTGTTCCGGGGCATCTATCAGGACCGCATCAAGATCGGCCTGGGCGTCGTCGGCACCCTGGGGTTCCTGGCCCTGCTGGCGGTGCTCGTCTCCCGCGGGATCGCGCGCCCGATCGAAGCGCTGAGCCGTGTCACGCGAGAAGTAGCCTCCGGCGGCGGGAGGGTGCCCCCGCCGCCGACCACCGCCGCCGTGGAGATTCGCACCCTCTACGAGGATTTCGGGCGCATGGCCGAGGCTGTGGACCGCCGCTCGCGCTACCTCCGCGATTTCGCGGCGGCCGTCAGCCACGAGTTCAAGACGCCGCTCGCGGGCATCCAGGGCGCCGTGGAGCTGCTGCAGGATCACGATGACATGGAACCCGAGCAGCGCCGGCGCTTCCTGGACAACATCGCCGCCGACGGACGCCGGCTCTCGGCCCTGGTGACTCGCCTGCTCGACCTGGCTCGGGCGGACATGGCCCGACCCGAGGTCGGGGTGTCGGTCGATCTGGCGCCCGTCGTCCTGAAGGCGGTCGACGCCCGCTCTCCGGCCCTGGCCGTCGCGGTGGACCTTCCGATGGATCTCCCGCCCGTCGCGGTTCCCGCCGAAGGCCTGGAGATGGTGATCTCCACCCTGCTGGAGAACAGCCGCCAGGCGGGGGCGACGTCCGTGCGCATCGCCGCGCGCCTATTGGACGACACGATCATCCTGTCGCTCGGCGACGACGGCCGGGGGATCGCGCCCGGCGACGCTGGCCGCGTCTTCGAGCCCTTCTTCACCACGCGCCGGGACCAGGGCGGCGCGGGCCTGGGCCTGTCGATCGCCCGAGCGCTTCTGGCGGCCAATCAGGCCACCTTGGACTTGGCCTCTTCAGCGCGCGGGGCAACGTTCGAGATCGGCCTGCCGATCGCGGCCGGCTAGCGCCACTTCGACCCGTCGCCGTGCTTGCCGACGCTGGCCCATTCGGGCGGGGCGGCCTTGTGCACGTACTGTTCGGCCACCAGCCAGCCCTTCAGCGGCCGCAGGACCGCCAGGCAGGCGAGGACCAGCAGGGGCATGGTCACCACCATATGCACCCATACCGGCGGGTGGACGCCGAACTCGAACCACATAAACAGCCCCATGCCGATCACGCCGACCAGGCTCATGCCGAAGAAGGCGGGACCGTCGGCCGGATCGGCGAAGCCGTAGTCCAGGCCACAGGCGGGGCAGGTCTCGCGGATCTTCAGGAAACCCCGCAGCAACGGACCCTCGCCGCATCGGGGGCAGCGACAGCGCAGCCCTGTCGAAAGGGTGCTCAGGGGCGGGTGCTCGGGCTCGCTCATCTCGGATCCGATCGCGAAGGAGACCCGGGATGTCGGCCTTGGAACGGCGCGGGGCAACGGGTCGTCTTGTCGCGGGGAACGCCGCGCCCGGCGGCGCCGTTCCGGCTGGGATGACCGAGACCCTCAGCCCTGCGCTCCCGGACGACGTGGACGCCCTGATCGACACCGTGCTGTCGATCGCCAGCGACAAGGGGGTCACGTTCGCCACCGCCGAAAGCTGCACGGGCGGTCTGATCGCCTCGGTGCTGACCGACGTGGAGGGGCGCTCTCACGTCTTCGAACGCGGCTATGTGGTCTACACCGATGATTCCAAAGCCGACGAGCTGGCCGTGCCGCCCCGGCTGATCCGCCAGAACGGGGCCGTCTCGGAACCGGTGGCCCGGGCCATGGCCGAGGGCGCGCTTCGAGCCTCCGGCGCCAGGATGGCGATCGCGGTGACGGGCTTCACTGGCGCGGGCGGACCGGACGACGAACCAGGTCTAGTGCACTTCGCCCTGGCCGAGACGGGACGCCCGACCGTGCACGAGGAACATCACTTCGGCGACATCGGCCGGGGCCCGGCGCGTCTGGAGTGCCTTCGGGTGGCGACGCGCCTCCTGCATGCCGCGGTCACCAACCGTTAACCGCGTTTAAAGGCCGTCGCGCGAGTGTGCGCGCGTATGTCCGGGGCCCGTTCGTCAAAGCGAATCCTCAGAACGACCGTGGCCGCCGCCGCGGCCGGTGCCGTCGCGCTCGCCCCTCTGGCGCCCCTGGCCCAGGAGGCCGGCGGCGATCCGGTGGTCATCCGCATCGGCGCCAACCCCACCTTCACCCGCGTCGAGTTCGCCGGCGTCGTCGGCGCGCGGTCCCGAATCCGCCAGGAGGGCAGGGTCGTCGTCGTCCGCATCGGCGCCACCGCCGCGCCCGACGTTTCGCGCCTGCGGGTCGATCCTCCGCCTGGCGTCGAAAGGGTCGAGACCCGCGCCGTCCGCGGCGCAACCGAACTGGTCCTCACCCTGGCCGAGGGCGCGGGGATCCGCTCGGGTTCGGCCGACGGCGCGGTCTTCCTGAACCTCTATCCCCAGGCGCCGGAAGCGCCGGCCGCGAGCGCGGCTCAGTCGGTGACGGTCGTCTCTCGCGCTACGCCCGCGAAGGTGTCCCTGGACTTCCGCTGGGCGAATCCGGTCGGGGCCGCCGTCTTCCGCCGAGGCGACGCGGTCTGGATCGTCTTCGACACCGCCGCCCGGCTGGACATGTCCGGGGCCAAGGACCTGGGACCCGCCTCCCAGGCCCACTGGGCGGCCGGACATGACCATGTGGCGGTGCGTCTGGCCGCGCCGCGTGGACTGGCCGTATCGGCCACAGCCGATGGGGCGACCTGGACGGTCACGATCGGCGGTCCCGCGAGCGCGGTCGAAGGTGTCGCCGTCGAACGCGACGACACCGGCGAGCCGGCGACCGTCGTCGCCGGCTCGGCGGCCAGCCCG
>NZ_JBNFOJ010000317.1:0-3119 GCF_057364705.1 Brevundimonas sp. CURTG3B2_SDJG | reverse complement strand
AGGCCACGGCCCGGGGCCCGGGCCAGGCCCCCGCCCAGGCTCCGCACCGAGACCCGCACCTTCGGGGACTGGATCGCCGTCTGCGACAACGGGAACGACTGCGCGGCCTACGGCGGGAACCAGGAGTCCGGCCCCGGCTGGGTGATCGTCAAGCTGGGGGCCGGCCCGGGCGCGGAACCGCAGGCCCTGTTCGGCGCCTGGGCTGATCACAGCGACCCGATCCGGATCGCGATCGACGGCGAGGCCGTCGCCTCCGGAGACCGGGCCTCGGACGAGCACGATTCGATCGAGGCCGGCGTTCCCCACGACGTGAAGACGTTCGTGGACAAGATCGCCCAGGGTCAGTCGGCCATCCTGTCGGGCGGCGGCCTGGACGAGCCCCAGGCGATACCTCTGCGAGGCGCTGCCGCGGCCTTTCTCTGGATCGACGAGCGTCAGGGCCGGCTGAACACCACGACCGCCCTGATCCGTCGGGGACTCCGATCGGCGTCCGCCGTCCCGGCTCCGACCGCTCTGCCGGCGCCGCGCGCTGCGCCCGCGGCCTCCCAGGAGGGCCTGCCAGGCGTCGAGACCCTGCCCGCTGCGCTCGAAGCGCTGCCGGCGGTCAGGACCTGCCGGGAGGAGACGCACGTCCGCGACGACCGGGTGAACCGGCTCGACGAAAACCGCCTGCTGTGGTCGGTGCTCTGCTTCCAGGGGCCCTACAACACCGGGCATCGCTTCTTCCTCAGCGACGCGAACGGCCGGACCTTCGAGCCGATCTTGCTGCCGTCGGCCGAGCCCGCCTCGACCGACGTCCCGCACGAGGATCGCTATGTCGAGATCAACGCCGAATATGATCCCGACACCCGGACGATCTCGTCGTTCAGCAAGGGCCGGGGCATCGGCGACTGCGGCGCGGCGACCACGTGGGTGTGGACGGGGCGCGCGTTCGAACTGAAGTCAGAGCGGCGTATGGATCTTTGCGCCGGCGTCTCGCCAGACCTGTGGCCGACGACCTGGCGCACGCGCTGACGGAAGGTGGAAGGACGGCCTGAACGGCGGCTGTGTCGGCGATGTCTCGCGTGTCGTCGCCATGTCGCGGATGTCTTGGCCGGACCTGTCGAGGATGTCTCGCCGAAATTGTCTCGGTCGCAAACGGCTCGACCCGGCCCCGGGAGCAGGAGACTCCGAGGCCGGGCCACGACCCGCAAGGGCCGACGGTCGATGCGGGGGAAGGGAAGTTCGCCTGCGAGGGACCGGATCTGGGTAACGCCTCAGCGCGCCGCGGGATGCGCCGTGGGCGACGGGGTGCGCAGGCGACGACGCGTGCGGCTGCGGCGCCAGTCCTCGAGGACCGATGCCCAACCCCATGCGGGTTCCTTATGCGTGTGGTGCGCTTCTTCCATCTCGGCCTCCTCTGATCTGCGTTGTTGACTGGACGAATATCGGCTTGACAGGAGAAGTGGACAAACCAGATTGTCCACGCTCCTCATAAGGTTCGCTTATGGCTGATCCGCTCGCTGGAATACCCCTCGCCTCCATCCGCGTCTTCGAGGCGGCGGCGCGACTGAAAAGCTTCACGCGCGCCGCCGAGGAGCTGGGCATGACCCAGGCGGCGGTCAGCTGGCAGATCAAGGCGCTGGAGGGCCGGCTGGGACAGAGCCTGTTCCGCCGGCTGCCCCGCGAGGTGCAGCCGACCGAGGCCGGCGAGCGCCTGTCGCGCGCCGCGACCGAGGCGATCACCCTGCTTCGCCGCGCCATCGCCGACCTGACCGAGGCGGACGAGCACATCCTGTCGATCACCACCCTGGCGACGCTGGCCACGCAGTGGCTGGCGCCGAGGCTCCCGGCCTTTCAACTGGCCAATCCCGGGCTGGCCGTGCGGTTAGACACCAATCCGGCGCTGTTGGACCTGTCGCGCGAGGGGTTCGACGTCGGGGTCCGCTCGGGTCATGGCGACTGGCCGGGAATGGAAAGCCAGATGCTGATGCCCAGCGTCTTCACGCCTCTGTGCACCCCCGCGATGGCCGACAGGTTGAAGCTGAAAGCGCCCTGCGACCTGCTGGATGCGCCCCGGATCGGGATGGAGAAGGAATGGGCTCTCTGGTTCGCGGCGACCGGCCTCACAGACGATGCGCGCCCGGCGATCCGCCTGACCGCCGACTACCAGGTGCTCGAGGTCGCCGCCGCGCTGGGCGGACAGGGCGTGGCGCTGGCGTCGCCGATCCTGTTTGCTCGCGAGATCGAGGCCGGGGTGCTGGTGCGGCCGTTCCGACAGACCGTGTCGTTCCACACCGGCTACTATCTGGTTTGGCCCGAAGGCCGCAGACGTTCGCCCAAGATCAAGCGCTTCCGCGACTGGCTGATGGCCCAGGCCGACGCCGATCCGACCGTGCAGGAGGCCCGCGAGACGGCGGGCATGACAGGATCGCACCGATAGGGCGGACGTCGCCCCAGGGTCCGATCGTCCGGCCTACGCCCGGATCAGCCCCTCCAGGACCGCCAGCGGAACCGAACCGTTGACCAGGACCCGATCGTGGAAGGCTCGCAGGTCGAAGCCCGGCTTGGCCGCCGCCTCGGCGCGCAGGCGGGCGATGACGGTGTGGCCGATCTTGTAGGCGCAGGCCTGACCCGGCATCGAGGCGTAGCGGTTGATCTCGCTGTTGGCGGCGCCGACCGGCTTGGCCCCCGAGGCGACCATGTAGTCGACCGCCTGCTCGCGGCTCCAGCCCTTGGCGTGCATGCCGGTGTCGACCACCAGGCGGACGGCGCGGAACAGGTAGGACATCAGGAAGCCGACCCGGCCCAGCGGATCGTCGACGTAGACGTCCAGATCTTCGGCGGCGACCGCCTCGGCGTACAGCGCCCAGCCCTCGTTGTAGGCCGAGAAGCCGTTGGCCCGACGGTATTGAGGCAGGCTCTCCGTCTCGCGCTGCAGCGCCACCTGGAGGTGATGGCCGGGCGAGGCCTCGTGATAGGTCAGGGTCGGCAGCGAGAACTTCGGCCAGTTCTTCGATTCCCGCAGGTTGATGTAGTAGGCGCCGGGGCGCGAGCCGTCGAGCGTCGGACCCTGATAGTAGCCGCCCGGCGCGCCCGCCTGGATGGCGGGCGGCACACGCCGGACCTCGACGGCGGCG
>NZ_JBNFOJ010000316.1:0-3134 GCF_057364705.1 Brevundimonas sp. CURTG3B2_SDJG | reverse complement strand
CGCGCATGACGGTGCAGGGCTTCGCCGACGAACAGGGGCGGCCGGACCGCAACCGGGCGCTCAGTCAGGCGCGGGCCGAGGCGGCGGCGGCCTACCTGCGGGAACGCGGCGTCGAGGTGATGGCGGTGTCCGGCGGCGGAGAATCCACCATGTTCCCCGGCGATCTGGCCTCGAACCGGCGCGTGATCGTCGAAGCCTTCATCCTGCGTTGAGCTGGATGTGGCGAAGGCCCCGCGGTGTCCCGCGGGGCCTTCGTGGTGGAGCTAAGCGGAGTCGAACCGCTGACCTCTTGAATGCCATTCAAGCGCTCTACCAACTGAGCTATAGCCCCGAACGTCTGGCCTTGGGCCTTCGGTCGGATCGCCGGGGGTATTGGTGTGGCCCCCCGTCGAGGCGGCGGAACCTATGTCAGGCCCGATTTGCGATCAAGCCCGGTTCCGGATTTATTTTCGCCGTCCGCCAGGTCGACGAAAAGGGGTGCGAAATCAGCGCCCAAGCTCCGCTCGAACGCCGATTTCGCGCTCCCAAAGGGGATCAGTCCTCGTCCTTCGACGGCGTGATCAGGTCCTCCTCGAAGGCGTCGTCGTCCTCATCCTCGATGAAGGGGACGGAATCGTCGTCGTCATCGTCGGCCAGGACGTCGTCGTCCTCGCCGGCCTCGCCCATGCCGGACTCTTCGGTCGGGTCGACCGGGGTCTCGTCGTCGTCGTCCGGGGTCAGGATCGGCTCGTGGCCTTCCTCGTCGATCTCGGGCGTCGCGACGGCCTCTTCTTCGTCCTCGTCGCCGTCGGCCGACTTGTCCTTGACCTGATCCTCGGCCTCGTCATCGGCCGGGTAGCCGGCCGGACGGCCGCGGCGGTTGCGCAGCTTCAGGGCTTCTTCCGGATCGAAGTCCGTGCCGCACTTGGGGCAGTGGGCCGGGCGACGGCCCAGGTCATAGAATTTGGCCTGGCAGTTCGGGCAGACCTGCTTTTGGCCCAGTTCGGGATTGGCCACGGGGGCGCCTCGCACGGTAGGGGAATTCGGGCGGCTCCCTTGCCACCCCTGAGGGCCGCTGTCAAAAGCGTTCTCCGCGCCGCCCGCGCCCCCTGACCGTTCCGGAGACCGCCGGGTGACGACCCCATCCCATCTGACCGCTCGCCGCAGCCCCGCGCTGAAGGGCTCCACGCGCGCGCCCGGCGACAAGAGCATGTCGCACCGGTCGCTGATCCTGGGCGCGATGGCGACCGGCGTGACCGAGATCGAAGGGCTGCTGGAGGGCGAGGACATCCTGGCCGACGGCCGGCGTCGAGGCCTTCGGCGCCACCGTCGAGCGGCTGGGCGAGGGGCGCTGGCGGGTGACGGGTCGGGGGGCTTCCAGGCGCCGGCGGGCGTGATCGACTGCGGCAACGCCGGCACCGGCGTGCGGTTGCTCATGGGGGCGGCGGCGGGCTATCCGGTCGCGGCGACGTTCGACGGCGACGGTTCGCTGCGCAAGCGGCCGATGAAGCGGGTGGCCGGGCCGCTGGCCGGAATGGGCGCGACGTTCGAGTGGAAGGCCGACGAGGATCGGCTGCCGGTCGCCTTGTCCGGCGGCGGGCTGACGGCGATCGACTATGTGCAGACCGTGGCCTCGGCTCAGATCAAGTCGGCGATCCTGCTGGCCGGGCTGAACGCCGAGGGCGTGACCACGGTCGAGGAGCCGGAACGCAGTCGGGATCATACCGAACGCATGCTGCGGGCCTTCGGGGCCGAGGTCGGGGTCCTGCCGATGGGCGAGGGCTGGCGGGTGACGCTGAAGGGCGGCCAGGCGCTGACCGGGACCGCCGTGGCCGTGCCGGGGGACCCGTCGTCGGCGGCCTTCCCCCTGGCGGCGGGGCTGGTGGTTCCCGGATCGCAGGTGACGGTCGAAGGGGTGATGCTGAACCCGTTGCGCACCGGCCTGTTCGAGACCTGGCGCGAGATGGGCGCGGACCTGACGATCACCAACCGGCGCATGGCCGGGGGCGAGGAGGTCGGCGACATCACGGCCCGGCATTCGGCGCTCAAGGGCGTGGTCGTGCCGGAAGACCGCGCCGCCTCGATGATCGACGAATATCCGATCCTGGCCGCGACCGCCGCCTTCGCCGAGGGAACGACGGTGATGCGCGGCGTCGGCGAGATGCGGGTCAAGGAGAGCGATCGGATCGCGCTGATGGTCGCCGGGCTGCGCGCCTGCGGCGTCGCGGTCGAGGAGGAGCCGGAGGGCTTCATCGTCGCCGGCGGCCCGGTGCGGGGCGGCGCGACCGTACATACGGCCCACGACCACCGCATCGCCATGAGCCACCTGGTGCTGGGCCTGGCGGCCGAGGAACCGGTGACGGTGGACGAGCCGGGGATGATCGCGACCAGCTTCCCGGGGTTCGTGGAGATGATGCGCGGGTTAGGGGCGGAGATCGCGTGACCCTGCGCGAGGGACTCGGTCGGGCGGTCGCGGTCGCCGGCCTGCTGGTTTGCCTGGGCGGAGCGGGGTTCACCGGCTTGCGGGTCGTCGACGGACTGCGGACCGGGGTCATGACCGGCAAGCATGGCGCTCGCTATCTCAGAGCCGAGGGCGACTTCTTCTACTATTCGACGGCGACGCTGAACGCGGTCGCCTGCCTGTTGTGGCTGGGCCTGGCCGCGCTCGCCGTGCTGGTGCTGGTCCGTTGGAAGGACTGGACGTGAGCCGCGCCTTCGGACGGCGCGCCTTCCAGGCCGTGACGACCTGGATCCTCGCGACGCTGCTGGGCGCGGGCTGCTGGCGGGGCGGAACGGAGCTGCTGGTCATCCTGGACAGGGGCGTGATCCCCGGCCGCCGCGGGCCGTCGCTGCATCTGGCCGACAATCCGGCGGCCTACTGGGCCGTGTTCGCCTTCTTCTGCATCGCGCTGCTGACGGCGGTAGGCTTCACCGTGTTTCTGGCCTACGTCGGCTGGCGGCAAGCTGCGGAGAATAGCCGATCTTGAGTACGAACCTCGTCATCGCCGTCGACGGGCCCGCCGCCTCGGGCAAGGGGACGATCGCCGCGCGGCTGGCGGCCGAATACGGGCTGCCGCACCTGGACACGGGGCTGCTGTACCGGGCCGTGGGCGTGGGCGTGCTGGACGCGGGCGGGTCGCTGGACGACGCCGAGG
>NZ_JBNFOJ010000315.1:0-3136 GCF_057364705.1 Brevundimonas sp. CURTG3B2_SDJG | reverse complement strand
CTCGCCCCTTCCTGCGCCGCTGCCGGGACGGGGGCGCCGAGGTGCTGATCGGCGACCCGGGGCGGGCGCCGCTGCCGCGAAGCCGGCTGGAGCGTGTCGCCGAATACGCCGTGGCCGATTTCGGAAGCGGCGGGCGTGAGGGTCCGAGTTGGGTCTATCGCCTCGCGGCCGGTTGACGGGCGGGCCGGCGGGATCACACTGAGCCGGGTCACGGAGGCGGATCGGCGATGAACGACGACCTGGGCGAGGTCATCCTGGAGCTGACCCGGAACGGGGCCTATCTGAAATGCTCCGCCGTCCACGTGGCGACCGGGATCGAGGTCTCGGCGATCGGCCCGGCGGCGGAGCCGGAGGGGCTGAAACGGGTGGCGGTCGCCAAGCTGAGACGGGCCCTGACGCAGAGCTGACGGGCCAAAGCCTGCTGCCACCTCCTGACACCCGCAAGGCCTAGAACAGACGAGACGAAACCAAGGGAGTTCGACCATGACGCTCACCGCCGCCTGTCACTGCGGGGCCACCCGGATCGCGTTGCCGGGGCCGCCGGCCGAGGCCAAGACCTGCAACTGCAGCTATTGCCAGCGCACGGGGGCGATCTGGGGCTATTACGCGCCGGAGGATTTGCGGATCGAGGCGTCGTCGGAGGATCGGGTCTATTCGGCCAGCGAGGGGGTTAACCAGCATCACTTCTGCGGCAAGTGCGGCGGCAACACGCATGGATTCTCGCCGGACTGGGCGTCGGTCTACAACGACGACGGCACGCTGAAGCCCGGCCAGGTCGATGGAATTCCCAGCCGGCAGACGGCGGCGGTGAACCTGAACATGATCGACGGCCTGGACCTGTCGACGATCACGATCCAGGCGATGGACGGGCGTAACAACTGGTAGGCCGGAAGAGGGCCGGTCCCGGGCGGACACCAGATGTTGTGGTTACCTGAGCAGGGGCCTAGATAGGTCGCCTTCCGGACCGCCACTCCAGTATCGGGGACCCGAGTGACCGCCTTCACCCACGACGCCTATTTCTCGAAAAGCTTGGCCGAGGCCGATCCCGACATCTTCGGGGGCATCCAGGGCGAGCTGGGTCGCCAGCAGGAGCAGATCGAGCTGATCGCGTCGGAGAACATCGTCTCCAAGGCGGTGCTGGAGGCGCAAGGCTCGGTCCTGACCAACAAGTACGCCGAGGGCTATCCGGGCCGTCGCTACTACGGCGGCTGCGAGTACGTGGACGTCACCGAGGACCTGGCGCGCAACCGGGCCAAGGCGCTGTTCGGCTGCGCCTTCGCCAATGTGCAGCCCCACTCGGGCGCGCAGGCGAACCAGGCGGTGTTCATGAGCCTGCTGCAGCCGGGCGACACCTTCCTGGGCATGGATCTGGCCTGCGGCGGCCACCTGACCCACGGCTCGCCCGCCAACCAGTCGGGCAAATGGTTCCGGCCGGTGACCTACAAGGTCCGTGAGGACGACCACCTGATCGATTACGACCACGTGGCCCAGATGGCCGAACAGGAGAAGCCCAAGCTGATCCTGGCCGGCGCCTCCGCCTATTCGCGCCACATCGACTTCAAGCGATTCCGCGAGATCGCCGATTCGGTCGGCGCCTATCTGATGGTGGACATGGCCCACTACGCCGGCCTGATCGCCGGCGGCGTCTATCCGGACCCGCTGCCCCACGCCCATGTGGTGACCACGACGACCCACAAGACCCTGCGCGGCCCGCGCGGCGGCATGGTGCTGTCCAACGACGTGGAACTGGGCAAGAAGATCAACTCGGCCGTCTTCCCCGGCCTGCAGGGCGGGCCGCTGGAGCATGTCATCGCCGCCAAGGCCGTGGCCTTCGGCGAGGCGCTGAAGCCCGAGTTCAAGGCCTATGCGAAACAGGTCGTCCTGAACGCCCAGGCGCTGGCGGCCGTGCTGGTCGAGCGCGGGGCGGCGATCGTCTCGGGCGGCACCGACAGCCACCTGATGCTGGTGGATCTTCGACCCAAGGGCGTGACCGGCAAGGCGACGGAGGCGGCGCTGGAGCACGCCCTGATGACCTGCAACAAGAACGGCGTGCCGTTCGACACCGCGCCGTTCACGGTGACCTCGGGCGTGCGCCTGGGCACGCCGGCGGGGACCACGCGCGGCTTCGGCGTCGCCGAGTTCCAGCAGGTCGGCCACTGGATCGCCGACGTGATCGACAGCATGAAGGGCACGGATGAGGCGGACCCCGCCGTCCAGGCCCGGGTGGCGGCCGAGGTGCGCGAGCTGACGCGCCGTTTCCCGATCTACGCCAAGGACTAGGGGGACGACGCGATGAAGTGCCCCTTCTGCGGCAACCCGGACACCCAGGTGAAGGACAGTCGGCCGTCGGACGACGGGGCGGCGATCCGGCGCCGGCGGTCCTGCCCGCAGTGCAACGGGCGCTTCACCACCTTCGAGCGGGTGCAATTGCGCGAACTGGTGATTCTGAAGCGCAACGGGCGGCGCACGCCGTTCGACCGCGACAAGCTGGAGCGTTCGCTGGGCATCGCGCTGCGCAAGCGGCCGGTGCAGCCCGAGCAGATCGAGCAGCTGGTCAGCCGGATCACGCGTCAGCTGGAGAGCCTGGGCGAGACCGAGATACCGTCCTCGACGGTCGGCGACTTCATCATGAAGGCGCTGAAGGGCGTCGATGAGGTGGCCTATGTCCGCTACGCCTCGGTCTACAAGGATTTCCGCCACACCGGCGACTTCGCCCGCTTCCTGGGCGACGAGGGTCTGGACGACGAGTCCGGCCCACGCTGATGCGGCCCACGGTGACCCTGAAGCTGGCGACCTCCCTGGACGGGCGGATCGCGACGGCGTCCGGCGAATCCCAATGGATCACCGGCGAGCCCGCGCGGCTGCAGGGGCATCGGCTGCGGGCCGGGCACGACGCGATCCTGGTGGGGGTCGAGACGGTGTTGGCCGACGATCCCGAACTGACCGCGCGCCTGCCGGGCCGAGCCGTCGATCAACCGTTGCGCGTCGTGCTGGACAGCCGGCTGCGGACGCCGCCTCTGGCCAAGGTGGCACAGGGCGGCGGCTTGATCCTGACGGCCATCGACCCGGTCCCGGTGGGATTGGCCGTGGTCGAGCAGGTCGAGGCCGAGGACGGCCGCCCGGCCCCGGCCGCGGC
>NZ_JBNFOJ010000314.1:0-3137 GCF_057364705.1 Brevundimonas sp. CURTG3B2_SDJG | reverse complement strand
CGCGACCGTCGCGCTGTGGCGCGTCGACTGGCGGCGGCCGGACCTGAGGGTGCGGCTGTGGGCCGGACGGCTGGCCCGGATCCGCCGTGAAGGGGCAGGGTTCGTCGCCGAGCTGGAGGGGCCGCTGTCGGCGCTGGAGCGGGTCGTCGGGCGGACCTTCGGGCGGGACTGCGACGCCATGCTGTTCGACGCCCGATGCCGCGTCGATCCCGCCGCGTTTCCCGGCGCGACCTGTGATCGGCGATGGGCCACTTGCGTGGAGACGTTCGGCAACGCCGCCAACTTCCAAGGCTTTCCGGACATTCCGGGCGACGACTTCCTGACGGCCCTGCCGACAGAGGGCGCCCGCAACGACGGCGGGAGCCGGCGATGAGAGGCCGGGCGCTGGAGGCCGCCCGACGCTGGCTGGACACGCCCTATCGGCACCAGGCCAGCGTGAGGGGCGAGGGGGCGGATTGCCTGGGACTGGTGCGTGACGTCTGGCGCGAACTGTTCGGAAGCGAGCCCCAGGTTCCGCCCCCCTATGCCTCGGATTGGGCCGAGGCGGGCGGGGAGGAGACGCTGTGGGCGGCGGCGCGCCGCTGGCTGGTGGAGATTCCCGTCGCGGCGGCTCAGCCGGGCGATGTGCTGCTGTTCCGGATGGCGCCCGGGTGTCCGGCCAAGCACTGCGCGATCCTGAGCGCGGCGGCGGGCCAGGGACGGATGATCCACGCCTATTGGGGCCGGTCGGTGGTGGAGACCTGGATGGGAGATTGGTGGCGCGCGCGGTTGGTCGCGGCGTTCGCCTGGCCCGGGACGGCGGTTTGAGCGCCTTGGGAGGCCTCGACGGCCGACATGACGAGAGGTAGGGCATGGCGCAGGTGATCCTGAGCGGCGTCGCGGGCGCGGTCGGCGGGCCATTGGGCGCGACGATCGGCGGCCTGATCGGGCGGACCCTGGATCAGCGGGCGATCGCGGGGCTGGAGCCGGCGCGCCAGCGCGGACCGCGCCTGGAGACGCTGAAGGTCCAGGGGGACGGCCGAAGGCGCGCCGCTGGCCTGCGTGTTCGGGCGGGCGCGGACGACCGGCCAGGTGATCTGGGCGGCGCGCTTCCTGGAGAGCCGCAAGACCTCCTCCGCGACGAAGGGCGGGCCCAGGACGGTCGAGTACGGCTATTCGCTGAGCTTCGCCGTGGCCCTGTGCGAGGGCGAGATCGACGGGGTGGGCCGGGTCTGGGCGGACGGCCAGGCGATGGACCTGTCCGGCGTGACGATGCGGGTGCATCGCGGCGGGGCGGAACAAGCGCCGGATCCTCTGATCGAGGCGGTCGAAGGACGGGCGCCGGCCTATCGCGGGACGGCCTATGTCGTCTTCGAGGACCTGCCCCTGGCGCCGTTCGGCAACCGGGTCCCGCAGCTGGCCTTCGAGGTGTTCCGGCGCCCGAGAGGCGGAGCGCCCCGGCTGGAGGACCGTCTTGAAGGGGTGTGCCTGATCCCTGGCGCGGGCGAGTTCGTGCTGGCGACCGAGGCCGTCATGCGGCGCGAGGGGCTGACACGGACATCTGCGGAGAACCTTCACGCGGGCGACGGCCGGGCCGACCTGCTGACGTCGCTGGACCAGCTTCAGGCGCAATGTCCGAACCTGAAGCGGGTGAGCCTGGTGATCGGCTGGTTCGGGACCGACCTGAGGGCGTCGCATTGCGCGATCCGGCCGGGGGTGGAGCGGAGGGACAAGCCGACCGAACCGCACGCCTGGTCGGTGGCGGGCGTGCAGCGCCACGACGCCCACCTGATCTCGCAGATCGGAGGCGGACCCGCCTATGGCGGCACGCCGTCCGACGAGGCGGTGCGCCAGGCGGTGGCCGAGCTGAAGGCGCGGGGGCTGGAGGTGACGCTGTACCCGTTCGTGTTCATGGACGTGGCGGGCTATCCATGGCGCGGCCGGGTGAAGGGACGCGACGGCGCCGAGGCCGCGGCGGACGTGGCGGGGATCTTCGGAGCGGCGGACGGCTGGGGACTAAGGCGGCTGGCGCTGCATTACGCGGCGGTGGCGGCGGAGACCGGAGCGGACGGCCTTCTGATTGGATCGGAGATGCGCGGGCTGACGACGACCCGGGACGCCGGCGGCGGCTTTCCGGCGGTCGAGGCGTTCCGGGCGCTGGCGGCGGAGTGCCGGGCGCTGGCGGGGCCGGACGTCGCGCTGAGCTATGCGGCGGACTGGTCCGAATACGCCGGCGTGCGCGCGGACGGGGAGGTGCGGTTTCATCTGGATCCGCTGTGGGCCGACGCCGCGATCGACTACGTCGGGATCGACTGGTACCCGCCGCTGGGCGACTGGCGCGGCGGCGACGGCGGGCTGGACGCCGCCCTGTGGAGCGGGCCGGACGACCCGGACCATCTGGCGGCCCAGGTCGCGGGCGGCGAGGGCTTCGACTGGTTCTACGCCGACGCAGCGGCTCGGGACGCGCAGGCGCGGACGCCGATCGTGGATACGGCGCACGGCGAGGACTGGGTGTTCCGGGTCAAGGACCTGGCGGGCTGGTGGGGGCATGCGCACCACGACCGGCCGGGCGGAATCCGCAGCGCGACGCCGACGGCCTGGGTTCCCGGCATGAAGCCGGTGCGGCTGACCGAGTTCGGCTGCGCGGCGGTCGACCGGGGCGGCAACGCGCCGAATCTGTTCCAGGACCCGAAGAGCGCAGAGACCGCCTTGCCGCCATTCTCGACGGGCGCGCGCGACGACCGGATGCAGCGGCGGGCGCTGGCGGCGGTGCTGACGCATTTCGCGATGAACAACCCGGTGTCGCCGATCTATGGCGGGCCGATGCTGGCCGGAGCCGACGCCTGGTGCTGGGACGCCCGGCCGTGGCCGGCGTTCCGGGGCGTGGGGACGTCTGGGCGGACGCGGGCGCTTGGCGGACGGGCCACTGGCTGAACGGACGGCTGGGCGGCGAGACGCGAGACCTGATCGCGGCGATCCTGACGCGCGGAGGGCTGGACCTTGAGGCGTTCGAGATCGGCCCTTTCGCCGGCGAGGTGGACGGCTATCTGATCGACGGGCCCATGCGGACCCGCGACGCCCTGGAGCCGCTGCTGGCGGCCCTGGGCCTGACGGCGGCGGAGCGGGACGGGCGGGTCGCGGTGACGGACGCCGCGCCG
>NZ_JBNFOJ010000313.1:0-3148 GCF_057364705.1 Brevundimonas sp. CURTG3B2_SDJG | reverse complement strand
GGATGGCCCGAGGCCGCGGCTCCGGATTCGGCGCTGCGCCGCCGCGCCGCCGAGCGCGCCCTGTCGTGGCGGACCAGCCTCTCCCGTGCATCTGGCGGATCTGCTGTCCGCGCCCCTGCCCCCTCCTCCCGTGCCCGAGCCCATCCGCGCCGAAGAGGCTCCGGTCGTGAGGCCCGACTTCGCGGCCGGCGCCGCGCCCGCGCGGCCGCCGTCGCCTCCTTGTTGGGCGAAGCACCCCCGAGCGCCGAGGAAGCCTCGCCCCCGCCTCCGGTCGAGCCGCCCGTCCCGCCCTCGTCGCCGCCCGCCTTCACCGCCCACGCGGCGATGCGATACTCGCCCTATGCCACCGCGATCATCGGTCCTCTTCCCGGCTTTCCCGCGGCTGGCGCGGTCGCGCCCGAACCGCAGCCCGCTACGGTCGGGGAGACGGCCGCCCCGGAGAGCGAGACCGGTGATCTGGGGCCCTTGGTTCCACCGTCGGCGGGGCCGTCGCCCTTCCCGCCGATGGACGAACTGGTGTTGACGCCTCCGGTGGAGGCGAACTTCGTCGAGACTGCCCGCCCCGTCTGGCCCGACGAACAGCGGCAGGACTCTGACCAGGACGGCGCCGGGGAGGCGCTGTTCACCGACGAGCCGACGTTGTCGGTCCTGCGTCACGAGGCGGAGCCGGAGAAGCCCCGTCGCTTCGACTGGAGCGAAACCGGCGCCTTCCTGATCATGGGCGGCGTGGGCCTGGCCGCCTGCGCGGCCTCGGCCGCCGCATTCCGCCTGGCCGTGACCGAACCCTCCGACATGGGGGAGACGGCCGTGATCGCCTGGGCGCTGGCCCTGATCGGCGCGATCTGCGTGGGGGTATCGTCCTGGAACCTCTATGTCCGCTGGGGGCGGTCGAGCTGACTTTGCCTCCGGCGCGGGCGGTGCTACGCCCGCGCCATGAGCATTCCCTTCGCCCCCCAATCCATGGAATTCGGCCTCGGCGAGAACGCTGACGCCATTCGCGAGACCACCGCCCGCTGGGCCGCCGACAAGCTGGCGCCCCGCGCCGCCGAGATCGACGAGACGAACACGTTCGCCCGCGACCTGTGGCCCGAGATGGGGGAACTGGGCCTGCACGGGATCACCGTCGAGGAGGAGTACGGCGGCCTGGGCATGGGCTATCTGGAGCATGTGGTCGCGATGGAGGAGGTCAGCCGCGCCTCGGCCTCGATCGGCCTGAGCTACGGCGCCCACTCCAACCTGTGCGTCAACCAGATCCGCCGCTGGGGCACGCCGGAGCAGAAGGCGAAATACCTGCCCAAGCTGATCTCGGGCGAGCATCTGGGGTCGCTGGCGATGTCGGAGGCCGGATCGGGCTCGGACGTCATGTCGATGCGGACCCGCGCCGAGAAGAAGGGCGACCGCTACGTCCTGAATGGAACGAAGTTCTGGATCACCAACTCGCCGACGGCCGACACCCTGGTGGTCTACGCCCGGACCGGCGAGGGCAATGGCGGGGTCACCACCTTCCTGATCGAGAAGGGGATGAAAGGGTTCAGCGTCTCCAAGAAGCTGGACAAGATGGGCATGCGCGGCTCGGACACCGCCGAGCTGGTGTTCGAGGACTGCGAGGTCCCGGAAGAGAACATCATGGGCGGCGAAGGGCGCGGCGCGGCGGTGCTGATGAGCGGCCTGGACTACGAGCGCACCGTACTGTCAGGCGGGCCGCTGGGCATCATGCAGGCGGCGCTGGACGTGGTCCTGCCCTACGTGCGCGAGCGCAAGCAGTTCGGCAAGGCGATCGGCTCGTTCCAGCTGATGCAGGCCAAGGTCGCCGACATGTACGTGGCCCTGAACTCGGCGCGAGCCTACGTCTACGCCGTCGCCCGCGCTTGCGACCAGGGCAAGACCACCCGTTACGACGCCGCCGGCGCCATCCTGCTGGCCTCGGAGAACGCGGTAAAGGTCAGCCTGGAGGCCGTACAGGCCCTGGGCGGCGCGGGCTACACCAAGGAATGGCCGGTCGAGCGGCTGGTCCGCGACGCCAAGCTGTACGACATCGGCGCCGGCACCAACGAGATCCGCCGGTTCCTGATCGGGCGGGAGCTGCTGGGGTCATGATCCGGGCGGCCGGCGCCGCGGGGTTGTTGGTGCTGCTGTCGGCCTGCTCGACGCTCGGCGCGCCCGCGTCCTGCCGGCCCGGTTCCGAGATGCGCGGCTTGGCCGAGCTCTACTTCGGCCGCAACGTCGGCGACGCGCCGGGCGTGTCCGACGCCGACTGGGCGGCCTTCCTCGACCAGGAGGTGACCCCCCGCTTCCCCGAGGGCCTGACCGTTCTGGACGCGGCCGGCCAGTGGCGGGGCGAGACGGAAGAGATCGTCCGAGAACCGTCCAAGGTGCTGATCCTGGTTCTGTCCGGCCGGCCCGACGAGCCGGCCCGCCTCGAGGCCGTGCGGACCGCGTACAAGGCCCGCTTCCGGCAGGAGGCCGTCATGATGGTGGAGCGCAGAGGCTGCGTCGGCTTCTGACGGAACATCCGGCGCCGGCGGGGATTGTGAGCGGCGGGGGCCAACTCAAGGAGTCCCCCCATGCCCGCCAAGTCCGCAGCCCAGCAGAAGGCCGCCGGAGCCGCCCTGTCGGCCAAGCGCGGCGACACGCCCAAGTCCGAGCTGAAGGGCGCGTCCAAATCGATGCTGTCGATGTCCGAGAAGCAGCTCGAGGAGTTCGCCCACACGAAACGCAAGGGCAAGCCCGAGCACGTGAAGCACTGAGCCGGCGTGCCGACCCGGACGCCTGAGCGCCCGGGCCGGGCTCGCGAGGCCTTAGGCCGCCGGGCAGTCGCCGACGCGTTCGGCGTTCATCGTGGTGGTGATTTCCGGCATCTGGGCCGGGCCGCCGGTGGTCTTGGACTTGGCCTCCATGGTGTAGCGGCTGGTGAAGTCGCCGGTGACGCGGATGTTGGTCTCGGTCTTCATGCCGCCCTGGATCTCGCAGACGCTCGAGCTGACCATGGCGTCGCCGTCGCGGCGGAACGGCTGGGTGGTGCAGGTCGCACCGGGGGTGGAGGCGCTGCCGCCTGGCGCTTCGAAGGTCGCCTGGGTGACGCAGACCTCGGGTCGGCGGGGCGGGGGCGGGCGGCGGCGGGCGCTGGCATGCGGCGACGCTGGTGGTC
>NZ_JBNFOJ010000312.1:0-3152 GCF_057364705.1 Brevundimonas sp. CURTG3B2_SDJG | reverse complement strand
CGCCATGCCTCGGCCACCCCAGCCGGGATTGATCCCCGTCCCCCGCCAGCGTCGCCCCGCCGGCGCGGGCGCTGGCCGCCATCCGTTCGGCGTAGGCGCCGCCCAGGGCCGCGGGCTCGAAGTAGTTGTTGATGGAGATGACGTTCTTGCCGGATTCCAGCAGGCGGCGGACGTCCGCGTCGTGCCCGTCGTACGGCGCCGACAGCATCGGGCAGTGCAGGACCACGTCGGCCTCCAGCGCCAGGATCTCGTCGATCGAACGGGTCGCCGTCACGCCCGTGAAGGGCCGCCGCGCGATGTCGCCCGCATCCCGTCCCGCCTTGGCCTCGCCGTAGACGAACAGCCCGGCCAGTTCGAACCGCGGGTCGTCCAGCACGGCCCTAAGGCACGTCCGGCCCATGGAGCCGGTCGCCCACTGGATCACGCGGATCGGTCTGCTCATGCGGCGGCTTCCAGACACTGAGGATGTCGAAGCGATACCCTTAAAGTCCAGAAACGCAAGCCATTGCCAAGCCGTTCCGGATCGATAGTATGCTTACGCAAGTTTCAGGACCGCGTTTTGGGGAGACGCCAGATGGCCGAGCCGCCCTTCTTTCAAGCCCTTATGAAGTCGGCGAATTTCTACGGCCGTTTCGCGCCGTCCTTCACGCGGATCGGCTACGTCGCCCGCGGCCTGCCCTTTCGGCCGGTGCGGGCGGATTACGGCGGGCAGGTCTGGCTGGTCACCGGGGCCACCGGCGGCCTGGGCCGCGCGACGGCCCTGAAGGCGGTTCGCAAGGGGGCCGCCGTGCTGGCGGTCGGGCGCAACACGACGGCGCTGGAAAACCCTGCAGGCCGAGGCGGCCGGCGCGCCGGGAACGATCGTCCCCGTCCTCTGCGATCTGTCGTCGATGAAGGCCGTCGCGGCCCTGGCCGACCGCCCCGAGCTGGCCGGCGTCCGGATCGACGTCCTGGTCAACAACGTCGGCTTGCTGATGCGGTCGTTTCAGCCCACGCCCGAGGGCCTGGAGACCTCCTACGCCACCAACCTGCTGGGCCACTACGTCCTGACCGAGCGGCTGCGCGAACGGGGCCTGCTCAAGGATGGCGTCGTCATCCTGAACGTCGTCTCGGGCGGCCTCTACAACCTGCCCCTGAACAAATCGATGCTGAACATCCCCGAGGAGCGGTTCAACGGCTTCGCCGCCTACGCCTCGCACAAGCGCGCCCAGCTGGCCCTGACCGAGCACTGGCGGGCCGCCTTCGCCGACATCGGCGCCCGGACCTACGCGGTCCATCCGGGCTGGGCGGACACCGCCGGAGTGAAGACCTCGCTGCCGAAGTTCCGCAGAATCCTGGCCCCCGTCCTGCGCAACGACGCCGAGGGCGCCGACACCATCGACTGGCTGGCGGCCACCCGTCCGCCGGAGGTGGTCGACGAGATCTGGTTCGATCGCAAGCCGCGCACCGCCCACGCCTATCCCAAGACGCGCGAGACGCGCACGACCCCGGCGGACATCGTGGCTTTCCTGGACCGGGATCGGCAGGCGCTGGCCGCCTGACCCGGTCGCCCGGGCGGCGCCCTTGAAAGCGCCGCCGCGAGGTGGTCAGACCGGGGCATGGACACTCCGAACGACGCCCTGGCCGGCTGGCGCTTCTGGATCGACCGGGGCGGCACCTTCACCGACATCGTGGCCCGGGCGCCGGACGGGCGGCTAAGCACCCGCAAGCTGCTGTCCGACAATCCCGAGCAGTACGCCGACGCCGCGGTGGAGGGCATCCGCCGCACGCTCGGGGCCCAGGCCGGCCCCCTGCCCGCGGGCCAGGTCGAGGGCGTGCGGATGGGCACGACCGTCGCCACCAACGCCCTCTTGGAGCGCAAGGGCGAGCCGACGGCCCTGGCGATCACCCGCGGCTTCGGCGACGCCCTAAGGATCGGCTGGCAGAGCCGGCCCGACCTCTTCGCCCGCCACATCCGTCCGACCGACCAGCTCTACGACCGGGTGATCGAGGTCGACGAACGAATGCGGGTCGACGGGGCTGTGGACAAGCCTGTGGATATCCTGGGGGCAAGGCGGGCGCTGGCGGCCGCCCGGGCCGAAGGTTTCCGCGCCGTCGCCATCGCCCTGGTCCACGGCTGGCGCTTCCCGGATCACGAGCGCCAGGTGGCGGACCTCGCCCGCGAGCTGGGGTTCGAGCAGATCTCCGTCAGCCACGAGGTGGGCGCGCTGATCAAGCTGGTCGGGCGCGGCGACACCACCGTCGCCGACGCCTATCTGTCGCCGATCCTGCGAGCCTATGTGGACCGGGTCGGCGCCGACCTGGGCGAGGCGACGCCCTTGATGTTCATGCAATCCAACGGCGGGCTGACGGCGGCGGGCGCCTTCCGGGGCAAGGACGCCATCCTGTCGGGCCCCGCCGGCGGCGTGGTCGGCATGGCCGAGACGGCGAAGGCCGCCGGATTCGACCGGGTCATCGGCTTCGACATGGGCGGCACCTCCACCGACGTCTCCCATTTCGCCGGCGAGTACGAACGAACGTCCGACGCCGTGGTCGCCGGCGTGCGGCTGCGCGCGCCGATGCTGTCGATCCACACGGTCGCGGCCGGCGGCGGCTCGATCTGCCGCTTCGACGGCGCGCGGCTCAGGGTCGGGCCGGAATCCGCCGGCGCGGTCCCCGGCCCCGGGCCTATCGGCGCGGCGGCCCCCTGACGGTGACCGACTGCAACGTCATGCTGGGCAAGCTGCGGCCCGAGTTCTTCCCGGCGGTGTTCGGCCCCGACGGGGACCAGCCTCTGGACGCCGACGCCGTCCGCGACGGGTTCGAAACCCTGGCCGCCGAGGTCTCGGCGGCGACCGGGCGCGAGACGACGGCCATGACCCTGGCCGAGGGCTTCGTCACCATCGCGGTCCAGAACATGGCCGAGGCGATCAAGTCGATCTCGATCCAGCGCGGCTACGACGTGACCCGCTACGTGCTGAACTGCTTCGGCGGCGCGGGCGGTCAGCACGCCTGCCTGGTGGCCGACGCCCTGGGCATGAACAAGGTCCTGCTGCACCCGTTCGCGGGCGTGCTGTCGGCCTATGGCATGGGTCTGGCCGAAGTCCGCGCCATCCGGGCAGGCGACCGCGGCCGCCCCGCTCGAAGCCGCCCCGCCGACGCGCAGCTCGCTC
>NZ_JBNFOJ010000311.1:0-3153 GCF_057364705.1 Brevundimonas sp. CURTG3B2_SDJG | reverse complement strand
CGGCGCCGGCCTGTGGCTGACGATCGCCTCCCGGCAACGGACGCCGGCCCCACGCGCCGAGGGCATGACGGACACGGAGGCACGCGCGCTGCTGGGGGTCTCCGTCTCCGCGAGCCCGGCCGAGATCAACGCCGCCTGGAAGCGGCTGATGGCCCGCGCCCACCCCGACCAAGGCGGCACCCAGGGGTTGGCCGCGCGCCTCAATGCAGCAAGAGATCACTTGCTGAAAATGATCCTTCTCCGATTGGAGAAGATGGCGCGCGGCGCCGGATGAGGGGCGACCCTCACCCTTTCGCGCAAGAACGGCGACCTTGCGGTCGCCGTGCGCCCAAGGCCTCTCCCATCGGGAGAGGTCAGTCTTGGGGCGCCTTCTTTTTCGCCGGCGCTTTCTTCGCGGCCGGCTTCTTGGCCGCCGCCTTTTTCGGAGGGGCCCCCTTCTTGGCCGGAGCTTTCTTCTTCGCCGTTGGGGCCTTGGCGGCGCGTTCGGCCAGCAGCGGGATCGCCGCCTCCAGCGTCATGTCCTCGGGCGCCGTGCCCTTCGGGATCGTGGCGTTGACCTTGCCCCACTTCACATAGGGTCCGAACCGGCCGGCCATCACCTGCACCGGGGCCTGGTCCTCGGGGTGAGGGCCCAGCTCCTTCAGCGGCGCGACCGCCGAGCCGCGCCCCGGACGCCCGGCGCGTTTCTCGGCCAGCAGCGCCACGGCCCGGTTCAGCCCGACCTCGAAAACCTCTTCGATGTCAGAGACATTCGCATAGGTTCCTGCGTGCTGCACGAAGGGGCCGTAGCGGCCCAGGCCCGCCGTGATCGGCTTGCCGTCCTCAGGGTGCGGACCGACTTCGCGCGGCAGGGCCAGTAGCCGAAGCGCTTGTTCGAGCGACAGCGAGGCTGGCGACCAGCCCTTGGGCAGGGACGAGCGCTTGGGCTTGTCGGCGTCCAGCGGCATGGTTTCGACATAGGGACCGAAGCGGCCGATCTTCAGCTCGACCGGCTGGCCGGTGGCCGGATCAGTCCCCAGCGTCCGGTCGCCGCCGTCCGCGCCGCCCTCGGCCGCGTCCGGGGACGCCACCGGGCGGGTGTATTTGCACTCCGGGTAGCGCGAACAGCCGATGAAGGCGCCGAAGCGGCTGGTCTTCAGGCTCAGCTGACCTTGGTGGCACAGCGGGCATTCGCGCGGTCCGACCCGTCCTCCTTCTGCGGGAAGATGTGCGGCCCCAGGGACTCGTTCAGCGCGTCCAGGATGGCCGTGGTGCGCAGTTCGCCGGCCGCTGTCGTCGCCGCGTGGAAGTCGGCCCAGAAGTCGCGCAGCAGAACCTTCCAGTTCAGTTCGCCGGCCGAGACCTCGTCGAGCCGGGTCTCCAGCGCCGCGGTGAAGTCGTACTCGACCCACTTGCGGAAGAACTGCTCCAGGAAGGCGGTCACCAGCCGGCCCTTGTCCTCGGGATAGAACCGGTTCTTGTCCATCCGCACGTATTCGCGGTCGCGCAGGGTGGTCAGGATGGAGGCGTAGGTCGACGGGCGGCCGATCCCCAGCTCCTCCAGCTTCTTGACCAGGGTCGCCTCGGAATAGCGCGGAGGCGGCTCGGTGAAATGCTGATCGGTGCGGATCGCCTCGACCTGGGCCTTGGCGCCTTCCTTCAGCGCGGGCAGGCGGGTCGTGTCCTCCTCGTCTTCGCCAGCCTGGCCGGGTTGGGGCTTGTCGTCGCGGCCTTCCTCGTAGACGGCCAGAAAGCCGTCGAAGGTCACCACCTGGCCGGTGGCGCGCAGCCCGGTCTGGCCGGTCGGCTCCTCGATCTCGACCGTGGTCCGGTCCAGGCGGGCGGACTCCATCTGGCTGGCGATGGTCCGCTTCCAGATCAGTTCGTACAGCCGCTGCAGGTCGCCCTCGAGCCGCAGGGTTTCGGGAGCCCGAGCCATGTTGGTCGGGCGAATCGCCTCGTGCGCTTCCTGAGCGTTCTTGGCTTTCGTCTTGTAATACCTGGGTTGTTCCGGAACGTAGGCCGGACCGAACCGGTCGCCGATCACCTCGCGCGCCTGGGCGATTCCTTCGGGGCTGACATACAGGCCGTCGGTCCGCATGTAGGTGATCAGGCCGCCCTGATCGTCGACGCCCTCGTACAGCTTCTGCGCCGCCTGCATGGTGCGCTGGGCCGTGAAGCCCAGCTTGCGCGAGGCCTCCTGCTGCAGGGTCGAAGTCATGAACGGCGGGCTGGGCGCGCGCTTGACCGGCTTCTTCTCGACCGAAGAGATGGTGAAGGCCGCCGCGGCGATGGCGTCTCGCGCCGCCGTCGCCATGGCCTCGGAGGTGATGTCCAGTCGCTGCACACGCTTGCCGGCATGCTTGACCAGGCGGGCGGTGAACGGCGGGCTGTCGGCGGCCATGTCGGCCTCGACGGACCAGTATTCCTGCGCCTTGAACTTCTCGATCTCCATCTCGCGATCGACGACGATGCGCAGGGCGACCGACTGCACCCGTCCGGCCGAGCGCGCGCCGGGCAGCTTGCGCCACAGCACCGGCGACAGGGTGAAGCCCACTAGATAATCCAGAGCTCGGCGGGCCAGGTAGGCCTCGACCAGCTCCATGTCGATGTCGCGCGGGGCGGCCATCGCCTCCAGTACGGCGGACTTGGTGATGGCGTTGAACGTCACCCGCTGGACGGTCGCGTCCTTGATCGCCTTCTTCTTGGTCAGCACCTCCAGCACGTGCCAGCTGATGGCCTCGCCCTCGCGATCCGGGTCGGTGGCCAGGATGACACGGTCGGACTTCTTGGCGATCTCGGCGATCTCGCTCAGGCGCTTGGACGCCTTAGCGTCGACCTCCCAGGACATGGAGAAGTCATCGTCGGGCAGCACCGACCCGTCCTTGGACGGCAGGTCGCGGACGTGGCCGTACGAGGCCAGGACGGTGAAGTCCGAGCCCAGGTATTTGTTGATGGTCTTGGCCTTTGCGGGGCTTTCGACGACGACGAGATTCATGCGGGGAGGCGCCTTTCGAAGGGGCGGGAACGTGGTTGGCCTAAGCCTCGCTGTCAATCGGCCCTGAGTTTCCTGAAGCTCAGAGCGACGCCAGACCGCCGGGCAGCAGGGTCGCGCGGCCGCTCAGGCTGAGCTCCAGCAGGGCGGCGGCCACCGCGCCCGCCGAGGCCCCGGCC
>NZ_JBNFOJ010000310.1:0-3183 GCF_057364705.1 Brevundimonas sp. CURTG3B2_SDJG | reverse complement strand
CCGCGTCCGCCCGCCCCGCGCCCGCAGCCGGGCCTGAACCTGGACGATCTGGCCGGCCCGCCGCGTCCCGGCCCGCGCCGTCCCAATCCGCCGCCGACCGGCGGGGGAGCGACCGGAACGGCCTCGCAGACCTCGGGGCCGGTGGTCACGGCGATGTTCGAGCAGGTCTACGACAACTGGAACGTCTTCATCACCTGCGACATGGCCGGCGGCGACGCCCTGCGGATTCAGATGGACGTGACCCTTTCGGCGACCGGCCGTATCACCGACGGTCGACCCTGGTCGGCGCCCAGAACTCCGAGATCTATCGGGCGGCGGCGGCGGAAGCGATGCGCGCGCTCCGGGCCACGGCGCCGTTCGACGTGCCCGCGGGCTTCACGGGCGGGCGCTACCGGCCGACGTTCCTGACGGAACGTGCCTGCCGACGGAGCAGGGCAGGCTGACCATCGCCGCCGACAAAGCCCGACAAGGCCCGAAAGTCGCCCCAATCAAGACCATGCTGGCCTTATGCGACCGGTCTGGCGATAAGGACCGGCGGACGTTTCGAACTCGCGGGAGCCCCTGATGCGACTGAACCGACTTCTGGCCGGCGTGACCGTTCTGGCGATGACGGCGGGGGCCGTGACGGCCCAGACGCCGCCCGCGGGGCAGCCGCAGTCCCAGGATCCGGTCGAGGTCATCATCGACCAGGGCGTGCTGCGTCCTTACCAGATCGCCGTCGCCAGCTTCGACGGCCAGTACGGCTCGGACCTGTCGGGCGTCATCCGCTCGGACCTGCGCCGCTCGGGCTATTTCGAGCCGCTGGATCCCGCCAGCTTCGTCGAGACCGGCCTGACCCTGGCCAACGCCCCCAACTTCCCGCAGTGGACCTCGATCGGCGCGCAGGCCGTGCTGTACGGCTCGGTCACTCCGCGCCCGGACGGCCGCAACGATTTCGGCTTCCGCCTGTATGACCCGTACCGCCAGTGCCAGCTGGTCGCCTATCAGTTCACCGCCACGCCCGAGCAATGGCGCCGGGTCGGCCACAAGATCGCCGACCTGGTCTATCAGCGCATGACCGGCGAGGCCGGCTTCTTTGACAGCCGCGTGGTCTTCGTCTCGGAAAGCGGCACCCAGCTGAACCGTCTGTCGCGCCTGACCGTCTCGGATCAGGACGGGTTCAACCCCGTGTACCTGACCCAGGGCGAAGAGATCATCATGTCGCCCCGCTTCTCGCTGCATGATCCGAATGAGATCACCTATGTGGCGCTCGGCAAGGATTACAGCCGGATCTATCTCTACAACCTGCAGACCGAGCGGCGCGAAAGCCTAGGCGAGTTCGACGGTCAGGTGCTGGCGCCGCGCTTCTCGAACGACGGGACCAAACTGGCCTTCTCGATCATCCGGGGCGGCAACACCGACGTCTATGTGATGGACCTCGCCAGCCGGCAGCTGCGCCGCCTGACCTCGGACCCGGGCATCGACACCTCGCCGTCGTTCAGCCCGGACAACAGCCAGATCGTCTTCACCTCGGACCGCTCGGGCAGCGCGCGGCTGTACGTGATGCGCGCCGACGGCTCGGGCCAGCGGGCGATCTCGCGCGGCGGCGGCATCTACACCGCCCCCAGCTGGAGCCCGCGCGGCGACCTGATCGCCTTCACCAAACAGGGCGGCGGCCGCTTCTCGACGGGCGTCATGACGCCGGACGGCTCGGGCGAGCGCATCCTGTCGTCCAGCTATTTCGAGGAAGGCCCGTCCTGGGCCCCGAACGGCCGCTACATCATGTTCGCGCGCCAGTCGCCGGGCGGGGACACCCGGCTGTGGACCGTGGATCTGTCCGGACGTGTCGTGAACCAGGCCGGCTACGGCGGGCGCGGCACCGACCCGGCGTGGTCGCCCCTGCTGGACGCCCAGCCGACGCGCCTGGGCGCGGGCGGTCCGGACGCCTGCCCGACCTGATCACAAGCGGAGCCTTTCGGCTCACTCCCGCGTTACCCGGCTGGTGAAAATGCTAGCGGGACAGTACCGACCCTTTAAAGCAAAGCTATAGCGGGGCCGTGGGCCCTCTGACGACCTAGGAGACGACCGATGCTGAACCCCTCGACCCTCGTCCGTCTGGCCGCCGTGGGCATGGCCGTGACCGCGATCGCCGCCTGCACGCCGCGTCCGGCGGCCGACACCGGGGCCGGTAACGAGGTGCCCTCCGGCCCGTCGGGTCCGCAGTACCCGCCCGTCACCGACGGCGGCGTCGAGGGCGGCGCCCTGGGTTCGGCCGCGCCGGGCTCGGAACAGGACTTCGTCGTCAATGTCGGCGACCGCATCTATTTCGACCTGGACAGCTATCAGGTCCGCCCGGAAGCCTATCCCCGCCTGGACGCTCAGGTGGCGTGGCTGCAGCGCTATCCGAACGTGACCATCCGCATCGAGGGCAACGCCGACGAACGCGGCACGCGGGAATACAATCTCGCCCTCGGCGCCCGCCGCGCCGAGTCGGTCCGCACCTATCTGGTCGAGCGGGGCGTCAACGCCGGCCGCATCGACACCATCAGCTTCGGCAAGGAGCGGCCGATCGCCGCCGGCTCGAACGAGGAATCCTGGGCCCGCAACCGCAACGCCCACACCGCCATCGTCTCGGGCGCCGTCCGTTAGGACACGCAGATCGGGCAGGGGGCCGGCGTCCGCGTCGGCCCCTTCGTCTTGAACCAGCCTCAAATCGGTGGGACCACCGGGACCATGTTCAAGCTCCCTTCCGCCCTTCGCTCGCGCAATGCGCTTCTCACCGCCGTGGGGATCACGCTGATCGCCGGCACGACCACGGTGGTGGCCCAGACCACGCCGATGGAGCCGATCCAGTGGGACAAGCGCCGGCTGGACCAGCTGGACCGCAACGTGCGCCGGCTCGAGCGCGCCGTGACCCAGCGCAACGCCGCCGGCCAGCCGGTCCTGGTCGAGCCGGATCCCGAGGTCGTGGCGCTTCAGGGCCGCGTCGGCATCATGGATCGCCGCCTGCAGGATCTGGAGGCCACGGTCCAGCGCATGAACGGCGACCTGGAGCAGCTGAACTTCGCCCTGGACGAGGCCAAGCGCGACAACACCGCCCTGGGCGGCCGGGTGCGCGACGCCGAAGGCCGGGTGCGGGCGATGGAGCAGGCCGCGGCGCGCGCGAACGAGCTGAACAGTCCGGTGCCCACCACCTCGCCGACC
>NZ_JBNFOJ010000309.1:0-3189 GCF_057364705.1 Brevundimonas sp. CURTG3B2_SDJG | reverse complement strand
GCGGCGCCGTCGCGGCCCAGGACGCGGGAAGCTACGCCGCCGCCCTGGCCAGCCCGATCCGCACCGACGCCGACCGCGAGCGGGACGCCGCCCGCCACACGGCTGAGACCCTGGCCTTCGCCCAGGTGCGGCCGGGGCAGAAGATCGCCGACATGATCATCGGCGGGGGGTATTTCACGCGCGCCTTCTCGGCCGCGGTCGGCCCCGAGGGCCGGGTCACGGCCTGGCAGCCGGCGGAGTTCATCGCCTTTCAGGCCAGCTACGGCGAAGACCTGACCAAGGCGGACGACCTGCCCAACGTCGATGGGATTCGGTCGCCGATCGGCGCGCCGGAGTTCCCGGCGGGCCTGGACCTGATCTTCACCGCCCAGAACTATCACGACCTGCACCTGCGGCCGTTCGAGCCGGCGGGCACGGCGGCCAAGGTCAATGCGGCGGCCTTCGCGGCGCTGAAACCCGGTGGTCTGTACGTGATCGTGGACCACCAGGCGACGGCCGGCTCGGGCCTGTCGGCGGCGCACGAGCTGCACCGGATCGACATCGAGGCGGTGAAGCGCGAGGTCGAGGCGGCCGGCTTCGTCCTGGACGGCGAGAGCGACCTGCTGGCCGATCCGGCCGATCCGCTGACCGCCAGCGTCTTCGACCCCTCGATCCGCGGCCGCACCAGCCAGTTCATGCTGCGCTTCCGCAAGCCCGCCTAGGCGCTGGCGTCCCGGGGCGTCGCGCGCTAACCACCGCGGCGACCAAAGTCGCTTAAGGGAGCTGCGCCATGACCCACAAGATCGCCTTCATCGGCCTCGGCAACATGGGCGGGGGCATGGCCGCTAACCAGGCGAAGGCGGGTCACGCGGTCATGGCCTTCGACCTGTCGCAGGCGGCGCTGGACCGGGCCGCGGCGGCGGGCTGCACCCCGGCGAGCTCGGTCACCGAGGCGGTCAAGGACGCCGACGTGGTCATCACCATGCTGCCCGCCGGGCCCCACGTGCTGAAGGTCTATTCCGAGCAGATCATCGGGGCGGCGCCGAGCCGGGCCCTGCTGCTGGACTGTTCGACCATCGACGTGGACACCGCCCGCAAGGTCGCGAGCCTGGCCAAGGAGGCGGGTTACGCCTTCGCCGACGCGCCGGTTTCCGGCGGGACCATGGCGGCGGACGCCGGCACCCTGGCCTTCATGGTCGGCTGCGACGAGCCGGAGTTCGCGCGCATCGAGGCGGCGCTGGAGCCGATGAGCCGGGCGACCTTCCGCGCCGGCGACCACGGGGCCGGGCAGGCGGCCAAGATCTGCAACAACATGATCCTGGGCATCACCATGCTGGGCACCTGCGAGGCGATCGGCCTGGCGGAGAAGCTGGGCCTGGACCCGGTGAAGATGTTCGACATCGTGGCCAAGTCGTCGGGCCAGAGCTGGTCGGTGACGACCTACTACCCGTGGCCCGGCCCAGTGCCGACCGCGCCGTCCAACCGGAACTACGACGGCGGATTCGCCGCGGCGATGATGCTGAAGGACCTGAAGCTGGCCCAGGACGCGGCGGCCAAGTCCGGAGCCTCGACCCCGCTGGGCGCGCAGACGGAAGCCCTGTTCCAGATGTTCAACGGGCTTGGATACGGCGGCCGGGACTTCTCGGCCATCCTGCAGATGCTGCGGGGCAAGCTGGACGAGCTGCCGAAGGGGTGATTGTTTCTGAGAACCGTTATCAATTAGGGGTTTGCGGCGTTTTGTCCGGCCGGATTCATGGACAAATCGCCCTCGGGGGAGCATCACGCGGCGAAAGTTTCTCCGCCGCGCAGAGCTGATCGGTTGTTCGACTACAAGGCCGCATTCGAAACCGCCGTCGAGCGGGTCAAGGGCGAAGGGCGCTATCGCGTCTTCGCCGACCTGAAGCGGGTCCGCGGCCAGTTCCCGTTGGCGAAACGCCGCCGCGCGGACGGGTCCGAGCAGGACGTCGTGGTGTGGTGCTCGAACGACTACCTGGGGATGGGCCAGCACCCGGCGGTGCTGGAGGCCATGCGGGTCGAGATCGACCAGGCCGGCGCCGGGGCCGGCGGCACGCGCAACATCTCGGGCACCACGCGATCGGCCGTCGACCTGGAGGCCGAGCTGGCCAGCTGGCACCAGAAGGACGCCGCGCTGCTGTTCACCTCGGGCTATGTGGCCAACGAGGCGACGCTGACCACGCTGCAGCGGATCCTGCCGGGACTGATCACCTTCTCGGACAGCCTGAACCACGCCTCGATGATCGCGGGCATCCGCAACGGGGGCGGCGAGCGGCACATCTTCGCCCACAACGACCTGGAACACCTGGAAAGCCTGCTGGCCGCGGCGCCGGTCGAGGCCCCCAAGCTGATCGCCTTCGAGAGCGTCTATTCGATGGACGGCGACATCGCCGACCTGGCCGGCACGATCGCCCTGGCCAAGAAATACGGCGCCCTGACCTATCTGGACGAAGTCCACGCGGTGGGCCTGTACGGCGCGACGGGCGCGGGCGTGGCCGAGCGCGACGGCGTGCTGGACCAGATCGACATCATCGAATGCACCCTGGGCAAGGCCATCGGCGTGATGGGCGGCTATATCGCCGCCGACGCGGTGATCGTGGACGCGGTGCGCAGCTGGGCCTCGGGCTTCATCTTCACCACCAGCCTGCCGCCGGCGCTGACCGCCGGAGCCCTGGCCTCGGTGCGGCACCTGAAGGCCCATCCCGAGCTGCGCGAGGCGCACCAGGAACGAGCCGCCACGCTGAAGCGCCGCCTGGCCGAGGCCGGCATTCCGGTGATGGACTCGGTCAGCCACATCGTCCCGGTGTTCGTGGGCGATCCGGTGCACACCAAGATGATCTCGGACATGCTGCTGGAGCAGCACGGGGTCTATGTGCAGCCGATCAACTATCCGACGGTGCCCAAGGGGACCGAGCGGCTGCGCTTCACGCCGTCGCCGAACCACACCGACGCGATGATGGACGACCTGGTCCGGGCCATGGACGCCCTATGGACCCACTGCAACGTGGCGCGGCTTCCTGCCGTCGCCTGACGCGGCCGGCGAGCGGTTCATCCGCGAGAACCTGCGGCTTCGGCCGGCCCCGTCCCTCCCTGAGATCGCCTCTACATGGCCCACGCGGCGAGCCCGGCTGGACCGGCTGGCGGCCGGGCGGGACGCGCCCCGGCGCCTACTGGCTTATCCTCGGGCCGGCATCG
>NZ_JBNFOJ010000308.1:0-3191 GCF_057364705.1 Brevundimonas sp. CURTG3B2_SDJG | reverse complement strand
GCTGGGCCGGCGCCGGAGCCGAGGGGTCCTGGGCCGGAGCCTGCTGCGTCGACGGCGGCGGCGAGGCCAGTTCGCCGACGGCGTCGGCGTCGACGATCGACCGGTTGGAACGTTCGATGTTGCCCAGGATGGTCAGGCCGATGGCGCAGGCGAAGAACAGGGCCGCCAGGATCCAGGTCGTCTGGGTCAGCAGATTGCCGGCTCCACGCGCGGTCATCATGCCCGACGGGCCGCCGCCCATGCCCAGCGCGCCGCCTTCGGACCGCTGCAGCAGGATCACGCCGGCGAGCGCGACCGAAATGAGGATCATGGCGACGAGGAGAATGGTCTGGAGCATGGCGGCCGATATGTGTGGCGCAGAGCCGCGCCGATCAAGCGGCGGCGTCTATCATCAAGGGAGGGACTAGGGAATAGGGGCTGGGGATTAGGTGCAAGGCGCCCCAAGAACCTAATCCCTAGAACCCGTTCCCTGCGCCGTCAGGCGCCGCGGATGATGCCCAGGAAATCCGCCGCCTTCAGCGAGGCGCCGCCGACCAGGGCGCCGCCGACCTCGGGGACGGCCAGGATGTCGCGGGCGTTGTCCGGCTTGACCGACCCTCCGTAGAGGATCGGCGGATGCGCCGCCGCCAGGCCCAGACGCTCGATCATGGCCGTCCGAACGGCGCGATGGACCTCCTCGATCTGCTCCAGCGTCGGGGTCAGGCCGGTGCCGATCGCCCAGACCGGCTCGTAGGCGACCGCGAAGGCCTGGCCGGCCAGGGTCAACGGCAGCGAGTTCAGCACCTGGCTGCGCACAACCTCGACCGCCCGCCCGGCTTCGCGCTGGGCCAGGGTCTCGCCGACGCAGACGATGGGCGACAGGCCGGCGGCCAGGGCCGCCTCGGCCTTGGCCGACACCAGCAGATCGGTCTCGCCATAGCCCTGACGACGCTCCGAATGCCCCAGGATGACCAGGGTCGCGCCGGCGTCCTTCAACATCGGCGCGGAGACGTCTCCGGTGTAGGCGCCCGAAACCTCGGCGCGGCAGTCCTGGGCGCCGACTTCGATCGCGCTTCCCGCCACGGCCCGGGCCAGCCGCTCGATCAGGGTCGACGGCGGACAGAGCGCGACACGGCAGGGCGCGGGTTCGGCGGCCAGCGCCGCGCCCAGGGCTTCGACTTCCGCCAAGCTGGCGGCCACGCCGTTCATTTTCCAGTTGCCGGCGATCAACTTCACGGATTGTTTCATGGCCGCCTCTCTAGGCGGGGAAATCGCTCAAGCCAAGCCGTTCCCCGGCGTCGCGAGCGCCATCATCTTGCCGTGCGCCCCGCTCACCCCCTATAGGCCGAAGCGGCTACCCTCGCCGCCCATCCGTTCAGGACCGACCATGCTCACCGCGTTCCGCACCTTCGCCAAGTCCAAATGGGCGATCGGCCTGCTTGTCCTGCTGGCCATCGGCCTGCTGGTGACCGGCGGCACCCAGCTGGACCTGCTGGCCCAACTGGGACCCAAGCATGTGATCAGCGCGGGTGATCGCAGCGTCGGCCAGGCCGAGTTCCGCGTGGAGATGGAACGCATCCGCGAAGGCGCTCAGCAGCAGGCCGGCCGGTCGCTCACCTTCGAGGAGATGATCGCCGACGGCGGCCTGGCGCAATACCTGCGCCAACGCTCCGAACAGCTCGGCTTCATGGCCTGGGCCTGGGGGGCCGGCGTGCGTCCCGGCAAGGAGCTGGTCCTGCGCCAGATCCGTCAGGCCCCGGGCTTCTTCGACAGCGTGACCGGCCAGTTCAGCGAGGAGCAGTACCGCGAGGCCCTGGCGCGCAACAACGCCACCCCGGAGACCTTCGAGAAAGAGCTGCGCGACGACATCCTGACCCGCCACTACGGCTCGGCGATGGGCTCGGGTCTGCGCCTGCCCCGCATCTACGGCGCGGTGTTCGCCAACCAGGCGCTGGAAACCCGCGACGCCCGCTGGTTCAGCGTCACCCAGGCGATGGCGGGCTCGGCCCCCGCGCCGACCGACGCCCAGCTGACCGCCTTCATGAACCAGAACGCCGCCGAACTGCGCCTGCCGGAGTTCCGCAGTGCCAGCGTCGTCCTGTTCGACAGCCCCGCCGACGCCCAGGGCGAAGTGACCGAGGCGCGCATCGAGGAACGCTTCAACTTCCGCCGCGACGCCCTGTCGCAACCGGAGCGCCGGACCTTCGTCACCCTGACCGCGCCCAACAAGGCCGCCGCCGATCGCATCGCCGCCGCCCTGCGCGCCGGCAGACGCCCCAGGCGGTCGGCCAAGCCAACAACCTTCAACCGGCCGCCTACGACAACACGCCGCGCAGCGCGATCAGCGACGCCGCGGTGGCCGCCGCCGTCTTCGGCCTGGCCGCCGACCAGGTGTCGGCTCCGGTTCAGGCTCAGGTCGGCTTCGTCGTGGCCAAGGTGACGGCCATCACGCCCGGACGCCCGGCGACCCTCGCCGACGTGCGCTCTCAGGTCGTGCAGGAGCTGCGCGCCGAGGACGCCCGCGCAGCGGTCTATCGCCGCGTCGAAGCCTATGAGAAGGCCCGCCAGGCCGGCAAGGCTCTGGACGCCGCTGTCGCCGAAGCCGGCGCCCGCGTGATCCCGGTCCCGCCTGTCAGCCAGCAGGGCCGCACCCAACAGGGCGGTCAGGTCAACCTGCCGCCGCAGCTGCTGCAGAGCATGTGGACCCTAGGCCGCGGGGCGGAGAGCGAGGTCGTAGACGCCGGCCAGGGCCAGTACTTCGTCGTTCGCGTCAACGAGGTCATCCCGCCGGCTCTGCCGTCGCTGACCAATGCGGACTTCCGCACGGCCCTGGCCCGCAACTGGGTCGCCCGCGAAAACGCCCGCCTGCTGAGCACCCGCACGGACGCCCTGGCCGCCCGCCTGCGCCGGAACGAAGACATCGCCGCCGTCGCCGCCTCGGTGGGCGCGACGGTCCAGACCGGCTCGGGCCTGACCCGTCAGGACCAGGCCGCGGGCAAGGCGTCATCGCCGGCGTCTTCACCAGCGGCCGCAACGAGGTCTTCTCGCAGCAGAACGCCCAGGACAGCTTCGTCATCGGCCGGACCGACCGCATCGTCGCGCCGGTGCCGGCGCTCGCCGCGCCGATGGCGGCCCAGTTCCGCGAACGGATGACCCCGGACTCGCTGAACGCCGTCGGCCAGGCCGCCAGTCGCGCCGGTCTCCAGAGCCGC
>NZ_JBNFOJ010000307.1:0-3208 GCF_057364705.1 Brevundimonas sp. CURTG3B2_SDJG | reverse complement strand
GCCGCCGTCGGCCGGCTGCGCATCAACGCCCCGGGCGCGGCCGACATCGCCCTGGGGCCGCTGATCGCCCCGTTCCTGGCCGCCCACCCCGGGGTTCGGCTCGAGATCGTCGTGGACGACGCCTTCACCGACGTGGTCGCCAGGGGTTCGACGCCGGCGTGCGCTACGGGGAAAGCCTGGCCCGGGACATGATCGCCGTCCCCCTGGGGGGACAGGAGCGGTTCGCCCTGGTCGCGGCGCCGTCCCTCTTGGATCGGGTCGGCGTTCCGGTCTCGCCCGAAAGGCTGTCGGACCTGCCCTGCATCCGCGTGCGCCTGCCCGGCGGGGTCCTGGCCTGGGAGTTCGAGAAGGACGGCCGCGTGATCCGCGTCCAGCCGCAGGGGGCGCTCACCGTCACCGACGCCGCCCTGGCGCGTCAGGCCGCCCGGGACGGCCTGGGCTTTCACGCCACCTTCGAGGCCTGGGCCCGCCGCGACATCGCCGAGGGCCGGCTGGTCTCCCTGTTCGAGGACTGGCTGCCGCCCTTCGACGGACCCTTCCTCTACTACCCGTCGCGCCGCCATCCGCCGCCGGCCCTGGCGGCCTTCGTCGCCTTCGTCCGTGAACGGAATAAGACGGCCGCGCGATCGACCTGAAGGTTCAGACCCCCGCCGGCATCGTCCCCGCGTTGATGGCGATCCGGCCGATCAGGCCCTTGACGATCAGGTCCAGCGCCGAGCCTTCGCGGTAGTCGGCGGCGGCGACGAAATTGACCCGGTCCTCGGAGATCAGGGAGTAGATTTTCTTCTGGTCCTTCTCGTTGAAGCGCGGGTCGTAGACCGCGATCGAGAAGCCGCCCTTGGTGTGCATCATCTTCATCGTCGGCACGTCGGTGTCCCCGTCGCCCAGGAAGATCATCCGCTCGAACGGGACCGGCCGATCGTCGTCGGCCATGAATTTATTGATCTTGTCGTGCTCCCAGTGGTTCAGCACGCCCTTGTTGATGCGGAACAGGTACTGGGTCTTGGTGGTGTAGTTGACCCCCACCGCCGGCCAGATCGCCACCCCGTCCTTGTCGTAGACGAACTTGGACGCGAACACGTGGTGGAAGGCGTCGCGGATCGGGCAGCCGTCGATCATCTCCTCCAGGCCGGCGGAGATGATGTAGTGCTCGATGTCCAGGCCGTACTCCGCCCCCTTGGCGTTGATCCGCTCGAACCAGCCCTGGCCGGTCAGGTCCGACTTCAGGCCGTCGAACAGCTTCACGTCCTGCCCGTGCTCGCGCAGCGTCTCGCGCGTGATCGGCGCCCCGTTCTGGCGGGCGTGGGCCAGCATCAGCTGCATGTACATCAGGATGCCGTCGCCGTCGGCGGCCTTGGTCAGGGCCTCGGCCTCGCCCCAGAAGTCGCCGATGCCCATGCCCACCGAGGGAATGAAGCTGACCTCCTGCATGTTGCCCCGGGCGAGCGTGCCGTCGAAGTCGTAGATCAGGGCGGTCTTGAGAGGCTTGGCCATGGGAGGTTCTAGGGTCCAGGGGCGAGGTTCTAGGGGCGTAGGGAACGGAGCCCGCCCTGTCAAAGAAACGCGCTGAGCCGCCCTTCCCTAGAACCTGGCCCCTAACCCCTCGAACCTAGATGAAGCTCCGGCGCCGCGGCCACGACGGCGGCTTCCAGCGGCAGGTGCAGGATGAAGGCCGCGCCCTTGCCCGGTTCGCTCTCCACCTCGGCCCAGCCGCCGTGCAGCTCGACCAGGGCCTTGACCAGGGCCAGGCCCACGCCGGGTCCGCCGCGCTCGCGCCGGACGAAGCGGTCGAAGACGTGCGCCTGCAGGTGATAGGGGATGCCGCGCCCGGTGTCCTCGACCCGGACGCGCACCTCGGCCGGTCCGCCTTCCGCGACCAGGGTCACGCTTCCGCCCTCGGAGACCGCCCGCGCCGCGTTGTCCAGCAGCAGCTCCAGCGCCTGCTGGACCCGCTGCGCGTCGGCGCGGATGGGCCGCAGGCCCGTCGGGCAACTCACGGTCAGGGTCGCGCCCCGCCCTTCGATCGGGCCCGGACCTTGTCGGCGGCGTCGTCCAGCAGGTCGCAGACCCGCACGTCGCCCAGCGTCAGCTCCATCTCGCCGGCGTCGATCTGGGCCATGTCCAGCACGTCGTCGATCGAGCTGGCCAGCTGGCTGGCCGCCACCCGGATGGCTCCCGCGTGCTGCCGGCTGCGCTCGGGCAGATCCGCCTGGACCTCCAGCAGCTCGGAATAGCCGACGATCGTCGTCAGCGGGGTGCGCAGTTCGTAGGAGACGCTGCCCACGAATTCGCGCTTCAGCGCCGTGGACTCCTCCAGCGCCGCCGCCTTGGCCGCCAGCGCCTGCTCCAGCCCTCGCCGGGCGGTGACGTCCGAGAAGGCCACCAGGGTCGCCCCGTCCGGCAGGGGCCGGGTCTGCCAGGAGGCGATCCGCCCGTCCTCGGTCCGCCCCTCGCCGGCGATCGGCACCCGGCTTTCCGGATCCGATCGGCCACCCGCGCCTTCAGGCCCAGCCACAGGCTGGGATCGGGCAGGGTCGCCTGGCACAGGGCCGACACGGCGTCGAAGTCGCCGGCCGCCCGAAGCTGGTCGCCGGTCACGCCCCAGAAGGCCTCGAACGCCTCGTTGTGCAGCCGGATGCGCCCGTCCGAGCCGAACACGGCCACCGCGTCGTTCAGCTTGTCCAGCGTCGCGGTCTGCACCTGCAGCTGGGCGTTGAAGCGGCTGCGCAGCTTCAGTTCGTCGGTGATGTCCGACAGCAACAGCAGCATGCCCCCCAGCGGGTGAGGCTGGCGCACGACCCGCAGGGTCCGGCCGTCCGGCAGGGACCAGCTGTCGTCGGGCGAGGCCTGGGACGCCCCGTAGAAGTCCAGCTCCTTGGCCTTCCATCCGGCGTAGTCGACCACCTCGGGCAAAAGGCGACGCTGGCGCAGCTTGTCCAGCAGTTCGGCGTGCGTCGGCCGCTCGTCCAGCCAGGCCGGATCGATGTTGAACAGCTGTTGGAAGGCCGTGTTGTGGAAGGCCAGTCGCTTAGACGGGCCGAAGATGGCCACCGCGTCGGCCAGGTGGTTCAGCGTCTCGTCGTGCGCCTCGACATGGCGGCGCAGGGTGTCGCGGGTCTCCTCCGCCTCGGTCATGTCCAGGGCGAAAGGCCAGCACCGCGCCCGCCCCGCCCGGCGCCGGCTCGGCCACGATCCGCCAGGCGCGGCG
>NZ_JBNFOJ010000306.1:0-3251 GCF_057364705.1 Brevundimonas sp. CURTG3B2_SDJG | reverse complement strand
GGACACGGCGGCGGGGACGGCGACGGCCGCCAGCGCGCAGACGGCGGCGGCGGCGAGGGCGAGGCGCTTCATGGAGATGCTCCGAAGGGTGGTGCGTCTGCCCTAGCGCAAACGTCTTGATCCCCCAAGGCCGCCATCCAAAACACCGTCATCCTCGGGCTTGTCCCGAGGATCCATTCCAACAGCGGCACATGTTCGACGTGGGGTCGTTGGCGACTGCCCGACAGCCTTTCGCGCATCTCGAACGATGGATCCTCGGGACAAGCCCGAGGATGACGGCGCGGAATTGAAGGATGACGGTGGAGTTATGTGATCCCGAACGCCGCCTCCACCCGTCCGATCCAGGCGACCACCGCGGGATAGGGCTCCAGCTCGAACCCGCCCTCCGGCGCGACGCGGGTGTAGGCGACCAGGGCCAGGTCGGCGAGCGTCGGCGCCGTTCCCGCCAGCCAATCCCGACCGGCCAACCCCGCCTCCATCCGGCCCAGGGCCGCGCGGCCCTTGTCCATCAGCCGGGGATCGATCTCGTCGGCCCGCTTCCCCGCGATCGCCCGCTGGAACCGGACGACGGCGATGCAGGGCTCGTGGCTGTACTGCTCCCAGAACAGCCATTCGAACATCCGCGCCCGGTCGTAGGGGTCCCTGGGGATAAGTTCGGTCCCCTCGGCGAAATGCAGCAGGACGGCGTTCGACTGGGCCAGCGGCCGGCCGTCATCCAGAACCACCGTCGGCGTCTGCCCCGCGGGATTGAGCGCCAGAAAGTCGGGGCTGCGGGTCACACCGGACGTGACGTCGGTTTCGACCCACCGATAATCACGACCCAGCCAATCCAGCAACCACTTGACCTTCAAACAGTTGCCCGAACGAATATCGCCATAGACAGTAAGCATTTCACCTCAGCAACGTATTCCTGATCTGCGAATACAGCTTAGAGACTTGTCACATTTCGCCAAACACGAATCCGCTTAACCATCCAGAAGCTGCACTTATCCACCGCTGAACCGGACAGGTGGTCGCACCCAGGGTCCGCCGCCCGGGTTTTGACACAATCTGTAACGAAAAGCGCGTCGCCGGACGCGTCAGGGGCCGGTGATTCCGCGAGTCGATTCATGCTCGGCACAGCCGCTGCGCTCGCCCTGTTCTGGGCGATGGCCTTCCCCGCGTCGGGAGAACCGGTGACCTACGAAGCCGCTGTCGCGGCGGATCGTGCGGCCGCTGAATCAACCGCCAACGCATCCGAAGGTTCCAGCGGCGGCGTCCTGGAGCTCACCGACGAGCAGGAAGACCTGATGGACGACGACCCGCGGTGGAGCGCGTCGGCGCGCCTCTATCATGCGGGCGGCGGCGGTGCGACGGGCAACGATTCCCTGGGCTGCCGGCCGATCGCTATGCGCACCGTGGCCACCGATCCCCGCTACATCCCCCGCCGCACCCGCCTGTTCATCCCCGAGACCGTGGGCCTGCGGATGTCGGACGGCACGCTGCACGACGGCTACTGGTACGCCTCGGACACCGGCGGCGCGATCAAGGGCCAGAAGATCGACCTCTATACCGGCCACGGCCGCGGCTCGATGCGCCCCGCCATGCGCCTGAACATGCGCACCCTGACCATCGTCGACGCCGGCCGCTTCGACGGCTGCCCGCCGTCGTGGGACAGCCAGCCCAGCGCCACCCTGATGGCCTCGGCCGCGAACACCGTCGGCGCCTCGAACTAGACTTTCCTCAATTCCGCTCATCCCCGCGAAGGCGGGGACCCAGTGCTTTGGATGATCGGCGCCTGCCGAGCCTGTTCCCGCCGCTGTCCTGAAACGTCGCCGCCTAGGCGACAGGTCTGGGTCCCCGCTTTCGCGGGGATGAGCGGAGGAGAAATCGTTCATGACGACGATTTCATGTGACTCCCTGCTACACCTGTAGCATGCTACAAATGTAGCAGGAGGCGCGTCATGATCGAATCCCTGCCCCGCCGCGAGCGCGAGGTGTTCGAAGTCCTTTGCGGCCTGGAGCAGGCCACGGCCAGCGCCGTCCGCGCCGGCCTCAGCGATCCGCCCAGCGATTCCGCGGTGCGGACCCTGCTGTCGCGCCTGGTCGCCAAGGGCCTGGTCACTCACCGCACCGAGAACCTGGCCTACGTCTATTCGCCCGCGCCGGCCGCCGCGAACGCCGCCGACAGCGCCTTGCAGCGCCTGGTCCGCACCTTCTTCGACGGCTCGGCCGCCAGCGCCGCCACCGCCCTGCTGGGCATGGCCCCGACGCTCGCGGACGACGAGCTGGACGCCTTGCAGAAGGCGATCGCCGAAGCCCGGGAGCGGGGCCAATGACCGTCGCCCTGCTGATCGAGATGGGCTGGAAATCCGGCCTGGTGGCCGCGGTCGCCCTTCTGGGCGCCGTCCTGATCCGGGCGCGGCCCGCCGCCGAGCGCGTGGCCCTGCTGCGCCTGGGCGTGGTGCTGATCCTGGCCCTGCCCCTGCTGTCGCTGTTCATGCCGGCGATGAGGATTCAGACCCCCGCCCTCGCCCCTTCCCCCGCGCATTCGGCGACCCAGGCTGAAACCGTTTCCACCGCCACGCCTCCGGCGACGGAGGCGGGCCCCGCCCCCATTCAAGCCGTGACGGCCCCAACCCCGGTCCTCGTCCCGACGGCGCTCCCGGCTGGTCCGCCGGCGCCGACCATCGGCCTGAGCCAGATCCTTTTGGCCGCCTACGTCCTGGGGGTCGCGCTGCTGGCCGCCCGCCTGCTGGCCGGCGTCACCACCCTGTCCCTCTCGGACCCGCCGGGCCCGGCCCGTCGCCGACCCGGCCTGGCAGGACGCCCTGGAGCGGGCCGTCCAGGGCCGCAGGCGTCCCGCCCTGCTGGCTTCGTCCCAGGTCTCGTCGCCTCTGAGCTGGGGCTGGCGGCCGGCCGTCATCCTGGTGAACGAAGACGCCCTGCCTCACGCCGAGCGCGCGGACGCCGTCCTGGCCCACGAAATGGGACACGTCCGCCGCAACGACTGGCTGTTCCTGATGCTGTCGCGCGTCGCGGTCGCGGCCTTCTGGTTCAACCCCCTGGTCTGGGTGCTGCAGCGCGAGCTGGCGCGACAGTCCGAGCGGGCGGTGGACGCCTGGGCCGCGGGCCGGGTGGGCCGCGCCGACTACGCCAGCGCCCTCGTCGCCATGGCCGGCCTGCGCTCCTCCCGTCCCCAGGCCGCCCTGGGCATGGCCGGCCCCAGCAGCGACCTGGCCCGCCGCGTCGCCGCTGTCCTGGCCGGGTCC
>NZ_JBNFOJ010000305.1:0-3259 GCF_057364705.1 Brevundimonas sp. CURTG3B2_SDJG | reverse complement strand
CCGGGGCGCTCGCGCGGCCCGTCGTCCTCGCCCGGTCGCCTCTCCGGTGAGGCGCGCGATGTCGCGTTTCGGCGTACAGGCTGCGGCGGGAGCGTCCGGATCGGGGCGGGCGGCGAGTGCGCCCGCGGCTGACATAGGCGTACAGCGTCTGGGCTTTCACTCCCAGGCGGGTCAGCGCCTCCCGGCGCCCGATCCAGCAGTCGTCCGACCCCGGCTGCATGCCCGTCTCCTCCAATCCGGGACAGTCTACTGGGCGCGGACCATGCGGCCCTTTCATGACGATACGGCTAACGCCGCTTCCCGCGATCAGGGAGCGGTCTTGGCATGGCCACGGGTTTCCGCGACAAGGCGACGATGACTTCCGCCTCGCTCGACGAAGCCCACGCCGCCAATCGAGACGTCACGCGCCTGTCCGTCGGCGTCGCGATCGTCCTGATCGCGCTGAAGGCCTTCGCGCTCGGCGCCTCCGGCTCGGTGTCGATCCTGGCCTCCCTGGCCGATTCCGCCCTCGATCTCCTGGGCTCCCTGGGCATCTTCTTCGCGGTCCGCTGGGCCGCCGCCCCGCCGGACGCCGAGCACCGCCTACGGCCACGGCAAGGGCGAGGCCCTGGCCGCCCTGGTCAGGCCGGCCTGGTCTTCGCCTCCAGCGTCTTCGTCGGCTGGGAGGCGGTCCAGCGCATCTTCGACCCCCGCCCGGTCACCTCGGGCGTCTGGAGCGTGGCGGTGATCGTCATCTCCATCGCCATCACCACCTGGCTGGTCTGGCGTCAGAGCCGCGCCATCAAGGCGTCGGGCTCCATGGCCGTCCAGGCCGACCGCGCCCACTACGCCGCCGACCTGGGCGCCAACGTCGTCGTCCTGATCGGCGTCATTTCCGGCGCCTTCCTGTCGGCGCCGGGCCTGGACGCGGCGGCCGGCCTGGTCGTCGCGGTCTGGCTGTTCTGGGGCGCGTTGGGCCTGCTTCGCGACGCCGCCGACCACCTGCTGGACCGCGCCGTCCCGGACGCCGATCAGGTGGCCATCACCACCGCCGTCCTGGCCGACCCCCGCATCTCGGGCGTCCACCGCCTGCGCACCCGCATGGCCGGCCCCATCCTCATGATCCAGATGCACGTCGACATGGACCCCGCCCTGACCCTGGACCAGGCCCACGCCATCCTCGAGGAAGCCGAGACGCGCCTGAAGACCACCTGGCCCGACGCCGACATCCTGATCCACCCCGACCCCAGGGGCGCCGCCGCCCCGCCGCCCGCGGATCCCGCCGTGAAGGGCCCCTGGACCTGAGTGGCTAGTGGCTGATCGAGCGTGACTCTGATGGCGGCCGTCAAGCCTCCGGCGCAGACACGGATCTCCACACTAATCACTAGCCACTAGCCACTCGGCGCGCAGCGCCGCGCCGATGGCTAACGCCGGCTTAACGCCCTCGGGCGCATGGAGGCGCGTATGTCGGCCTCCGTCCTCTTCCACTTCGCCTTCGATTCCGGGTCCCGCGCGGCGCGCCTCGCGCTGGGCGAGGCGAAGGTCGCCTTCGAGGAGACGCCCGTCCGCCCCTGGGAGCCCGACTGCCCAGTCGCCGGCCTCAATCCCTCCGGCATGCCGCCGGTGTTCCAGACCGCCGAGGGCGGCCGGCCCCTGACCCTGTGCGAGCAATCGGCCATCCTGGGCTGGCTCGAGGACCGGACGCGCGAGCCCTTCCTGCTGCCCGCCGACCCGGCCGAGCGCGCCGAGACGCGGCGCCTGGTCGCGTGGTTTGATCGCCGCTTCACCGACGAGGTCGACGCCGTCCTGATGCACGAGCGGATGGAGAAGCCGCTCCTGCGCCTGGGCCCGCCCGAGGCGCGCGCGCTGCGCGCCGGCCGCGAGGCGCTGAAGATCCACCTCGCCCAGTTCGAGGGCCTGCTGGCCGAGCGCGACTGGCTGGCCGGCCGCCGGCTCAGCCAGGCCGACCTCGTCGCCGCCGCCCACCTGTCCATCCTCGACTATTTCGGCGAGGTCGCCTGGGCCAACTGGCCGGCGCTGAAGACCTGGTACATGAAGCTGAAGTCCCGCCCCTGCTTCCGCCCCCTGCTCGCCGACCGTTTCCCGGGCGTGGCCGCGGCGGCGCACTACGCCGACCTGGACTTCTAGATCTCCACCTTGATCCGTCATCCTCGGGCTTGTCCCGAGGACCCATGGTAAGAGCGGACGCGATCCCCTCCGCCCGGTCCCCGTCAGTGCCTCAGCCCACCCGTCATCGCCGCCGCCCCAATGGATCCTCGGGACAAGCCCGAGGATGACGCGCTTGAAGGATCACATCCGCAAACAGGCCTCCGCCCTCGGCTTCGACGCCTGCCGCTTCGCCTCCGCCGCCGAACCCTGGAGCGCCGGCGAGCGGCTGGCGCATTTCGTCGAGGCAGGCCGCCACGGCGAGATGGGCTGGATGGAGACCACCCGCGAGCGCCGCGCCCATCCCACCGCCATGTGGGACGGCGCCCGCACGGCCATCGTGCTGGGCCTCAACTATGGTCCGGGCCGCGACCCCCTGCCCGAGTTGGCCGACCGCTCGGCCGGCTACGTCTCCGTCTACGCCCGCGGCGACGATTATCACGAGGTCATCAAAGGCCGGCTCAAGACCCTGGCCGGCCAGGTCGCCGCCCGCACCGGCCGGGACGTCAAGGTCTTCGTCGACACCGCCCCCCTGATGGAAAAGCCGCTCGCGCAGCGCGCCGGCCTGGGCTGGCAGGGCAAGCACACCAACCTGCTCAGCCGAACCCACGGCAACTGGCTGTTCCTGGGCGTGATCCTCAGCGCCGCCGAGCTGGAGCCCGATCCGCCCGAGGGCGAGCACTGCGGCTCCTGCACCGCCTGCCTGGACGCCTGTCCGACCCGGGCCTTCCCCGCCCCCTTCCAGCTCGACGCCCGACGCTGCCTCTCCTACCTGACCATCGAGTTCGCGGGCCCGTGGCCTGTCGAGTTCCGCGAAGCGACCGGCGCGCGCATCTACGGCTGCGACGACTGCCTGGCCGTCTGCCCTTGGAACAAGTTCGCCGAGGCCGCCCACGAGGGCCGCGTCCAGGCCCGCGACGCCCTGGTCTCGCCCCGCCTGGCCGATCTCGCCGCCCTGGACGACCCCGCCTTCCGCGCCCTCTTCTCGAAAAGCCCGGTCAAGCGCATCGGCCGCGACCGCTTCGTGCGCAACGTCCTGTACGCCATCGGCAACAGCGGCGACGCGTCGCTGATCCCTGCGCCCAGGCCCTGCTGGACGCCGACTCGGTCGTGC
>NZ_JBNFOJ010000304.1:0-3284 GCF_057364705.1 Brevundimonas sp. CURTG3B2_SDJG | reverse complement strand
GGTCCCGCGCCGGCGGCGAAGCCCGCGCCCCGCGCCCAGGCCGGCGCGCCACAGGAAAGGCCCCGACGGTCATCGCCAGGAACAGGTAGCCGAAGAACAGGAAGCCGTTGGTCAGGGCGCGCATTGGAAACGGATGTTCCGCCTTCCCGGATGGAATCGCCCGAGTATCGGGGTATCAGGACAATACGACTAGGGTCCGCACGCGGATTCCCCCAGCCATTCGAGGTTAATGCATGGAATTGTTCGATCTGACCGGCAAGGTCGCGGTCATCACCGGCTCCTCGAAGGGGATCGGCAAGGCGATCGCCGAGCGGATGGCCGAGCACGGGGCCCGGGTGGTGATCTCGTCGCGCAAGGCCGGGCCGTGCGACGAGGTGGCCCAGGCGATCAACGCGGCGCACGGCGAGGGCCGGGCGATCGCCATCCCGGCCAACATCGCCTCGAAGGACGACCTGCAGCGGCTGGTCGACGAGACCAACGCCGCCTTCGGCCGGATCGACATCCTGGTGTGCAACGCGGCATCCAATCCCTACGCCGGGCCGATGGGCGGGATCTCGGACGAGCAGTTCGAGAAGATCTTCCACAACAACGTGCTGGCCAACCACTGGCTGATCCAGATGGTCGCGCCGCAGATGCTGGAGCGGAAGGACGGGGCCATCCTGGTGATCTCGTCGGTCGGCGGGCTTCGCGGGAACGCGTTGATCGGCGCCTACAACGTGTCCAAGGCGGCGGACATGCAGCTGGTGCGCAACCTGGCGGTGGAGTTCGGATCGTCGAACGTGCGGGTCAACTGCATCGCGCCCGGCCTGATCCAGACCGACTTCGCCAAATACCTGTGGGAGAACCCCGAGGTGCTGAAGGTGACGGTGGAGCCCAATCCAATGAAGCGGATCGGCCAGCCGGACGAGATCGCGGGCACGGCGGTCTATCTGTGTTCGAAGGCCGCCGCCTATGTGACCGGCCAGACGCTGGTGGTGGACGGCGGGCTGACGATTGCCTGGTGACGGCGACAGGGTGAGCTTCGGCCAGGACCTGGCCTGGCGGCTGGAGGCGGCGGGGTTCGCGGCCTTCATCGGCCTGATGCGGCTGCTGGGCGTGGAGCGGGCGTCGAACTTCGGCGGCGCCGTGCTGCGCGCGCTGGGCCCGAGGGCCGGCACGCACAAGACGGTGATGCGCAACCTGCGCATCGCCTTTCCCGACATGGCGCCGGCCGAGCGCGAGGCGCTGGCGCGCGAGGCCTGGGAGCGGATCGGCCGCAGCTTCGCCGAGACGGCGGTGATGGACCAGCTGACGCCGGCGAGCGGGCGGCTGGAGATCGTCGGCCAGGAGCGGTTGGAGGCTATCCGCGACGGCGGCCGGCCGGTGGTGTTCGTCTCGGGCCATCTGTCGAATTTCGAGGTGATGGCGGCGGTGCTGGTGGCCTCGGGCGTGCCGGTGCAGGTGACCTATCGCGCCGCCAACAACCCCTATGTCGACGCCCAGATCCGTCAGGCGCGGGCGCGGTACGGGGTCAAGCTGTTCGCGCCCAAGGGCGGGGACGGCGCGCGCGAGCTGCTGAACGGGCTGGAGCGGGGCGAGTCCGTCGCCCTGCTGAACGACCAGAAATTCTCGGAAGGGCCGGAAGTGATCTTCTTCGGCCAGCCGGTGAACGCCGCGCCGGGGCCGTCGCGGCTGGCGCTGCGGTTCGGGACGGTGCTGCAGCCGATCTCGGTGGTGCGGCTGCCCGGGGTGCGGTTCCGGGTGACGGCGCACGAGCCGATCGCCGTGCCGTCCACCGGCGACCGGCAGGGCGACATCGCGCGGGGCGTGCAGGCGGTGACGACCTTCGTCGAGGATCGGGTGCGGGAAGTCCCGGAGGACTGGTTCTGGGTCCACAAGCGGTGGCCCGACAAGGTCTATGCGGCGCTGGAGCCCCGGTCCGAGGCCTGATCCGTCGCGCGGCGGCGGGGGCCCTTGTAGTCCGCCGACTGGGTGCGGCGGCGGTCGGGGCCGAAATAGCCGTCGGTCTTCACGAAGGGGCGAGGCTTGAAGATCACCGCTTGGATGCGGTCCAGGATGGCCTTGGCGGTGATCGGCTTGACCACGAACTCGGTGACGCCGGCGTCGCGCGCCTCGTAGACCCGGGCCTTCTCGGAGTGGCCGGTCATCATGATGATCGGCAGGTACGGGTTGACGCTGTCCGGACTGTTGCGGACCAGGCGGGTGAACTCCACCCCGTCCAACGGGAACATGTTGAAATCGACGATGGCCAGATCGACCGGATAGTCGCGCAGCAGCTCCAGGGCGGCGGCGCCGTCGGTCGCCTCGCGCACCTTGGGGATGCCGGCGGACTTGAGCACCGCCGAGGTGATGGCGCGCATGTGCTGATTGTCGTCGACCAGCAGGATGTTGAGGGAGGAGAGGGAGGACATGGAAGTCGTCGGAACCGGCGTCTGAGTCCGCGCAGGGTACGGGGCTATCGGGCGCCCGTCTATCGGGGATCGACGGGACCGTTCAACGTAAACGGTTACGCACGCTCAGGTTTTCACCATGAGGGACGGGTCCAGGTTGCGGTCGCGCCATTTCATCCGCCAGCAGAGGTGCGGGCCGGTGGCGCGGCCGGTCATGCCGACCCGGCCGATGAGGTCGCCGCGCATGAGATCCTGGCCGGCGCGGACGTCGATGCGGGACTGGTGCAGGTAGGCGGTGACCAGGCCCTGTCCATGGTCGATCAGGACCAGGCCGCCCTCGAAATGCAGCCCCGGCTGGGCCAGGACGACCCGGCCGGCGGCGGGGGCTCGGATCGGGGTTCCCTGCGGCGCGGCCAGGTCGATGCCGAAATGCGGCCGGGCGGGCGTGCCGTTCAGCACCCTCTGCGCGCCCCAGGCGCTGGTGATCCGGAAGCTGTCCAGCGGCCAGGCGAAGCCGTCGCGGAAGTGGTCGGCGTCGATGCGGCTGGCGAAGCCGTCGACCTTGAGCGCAACCTCACGCTGAATTCGGGCCAGCAGGGCGGGGTCCTGGGGCTCGACCGTGGAGGGCGGCAGGCCGTCGACGCGGGTGGAGGGGAAGCGGCCGGGGCGGACGTCCACGATGCGGCGGGCCTCGCGCACGCCGTCGCGGACGCGAATCTCGACGCTCGAGGCCGCCTCGCGGTCGAAGCCGACGACGAAGACGCCTGCGGCCGAGGCGGCGGTCAGGGCCTCGCCGTCGACGAAGACCAGGGCGCGCGGCCAGGTGCGGCCGATGGCGTGGCCGCCCTGGACGAAGCGGCCGCTGAGCTCCAGGCCGTCGGAGGTCGGGGTCTG
>NZ_JBNFOJ010000303.1:0-3287 GCF_057364705.1 Brevundimonas sp. CURTG3B2_SDJG | reverse complement strand
GACATAGGCGATGTCGCCTCGGCCATCCTCAACCCTGTGGGGACCCCACGCCCCCGATTCGGTAAACCATACCCGATGAGCGCCGAGTGGCGAGTGGCGAGTGACGAGCCCATGCGCTGCGGAGTCGCTTTTGACCTGAGCCGGTCGGGCGCCTACCTCTCGTCACCCGCCACTCGTCACCCGCCACGCCGATGCCCTCTGACTGGACCGACCAGCTCGCCCCCTCGCTCGACGACTTCGCCCGCCTTGCGCGCGAGGCCTTCGACGCCCTGCCCGACCCCTTCCGCACCCTGGCCGGCGACGTGGTCCTCCGTGTCGACGACTTCGCCTCGGACGAAGTCCTGGCCGGCTTCGGCATGGAGGACCCGTTCGAGCTGACCGGCCTCTACCACGGCGTCGACATCGGCCTGCGCGACGGCATGGGCCCGGCGCCTGAGCCGTCCCGCATCTTCCTGTACCGCCGCCCGATCCTGGACGAATGGGCCGAGCGCGGCGACGTCGGCCTCAGCGAGATCATCTCCCACGTCCTGATCCACGAGATCGGCCATCACTTCGGCCTGGACGACGACCAGATCCACCACATCGAGGACACGGCGGACTGAGGTTCACCTCTCCATTCGCTCGGAGCGAATGGAGAGGACAGGTCGGCGCGTCAGCGACGACCAGGAGAGGGCGGCGCCGGCCGATGTGATTTGAGCTCTACCCGGCCTCCGCCGGTGTCGCCCCCTCCTGATCGCTTCGCGATCTGTCCTCCCCATCGCCTTGCATGGGCGATGGGGAGGTGAACCGCCTTAAATCCAGCGCGATCTGTGGTATAAGCCGCGCCTCCCGCAACCTCAGGACGCCGCCTTGAGCCTGACGCTCGACCTTTCGCGCACGCCGACCGCCAAGCCGGCGGCCCCCGTCAATCTTAGCGGATTGACGCGCGAGGAGCTGCGCCAGGCGCTGATCGACGCCGGGATCTGCCCGCCCGAGAAGGCCAAGATGCGCGCCTCGCAGGTCTGGCGCTGGATCCACCACTACGGCGTCGTCGACTTCGCCCTGATGAGCGACGTGGCCAAGGAGACCCGCGCCAAGCTCGCCGAGGCCTTCACCCTGGCCCGCCCGGAGATCGTCGAGCGCCAGGTGTCCAAGGATGGCACCCGCAAATGGCTGATCCGCACCGCCCCGGGGATCGAGATCGAGGCGGTCTACATTCCCGACGTCGGCCGCGCCGGCGCCCTGTGCGTGTCCAGCCAGGTCGGCTGCACCCTGAACTGCACCTTCTGCCACACCGGCACCCAGAAGCTGGTCCGCAACCTGACCGCCGCCGAGATCGTGGCCCAGGTCCAGGTCGCCCGCGACGACCTGGGCGAATGGCCCTCGCCCAAGGAGGACCGCCGCCTGTCGAACATCGTGTTCATGGGCATGGGCGAGCCGCTGTACAATCTGGACCACGTCGCCTCGGCCATCGACATCATCTCGGACAACGAGGGCATCGCCCTGTCGCGCCGCCGGATCACGGTCTCGACATCGGGCGTCGTGCCGCAGCTCCAGGCCCTGGGCGACCGCACCGCCGCCATGCTGGCCATCAGCCTGCACGCCACCAACGATCCGCTGCGCGACGTCCTGGTGCCGCTGAACAAGAAGTATCCGCTGGACCAGCTGATGGCCGCCATCCGCGCCTATCCGGGCCTGTCCAACGCCCGTCGCGTGACCTTCGAATACGTGATGCTGAAGGGCGTCAACGACAGCCCGGAAGAAGCCAGGGCGTTGCTGAAGCTGATCGAGGGCATCCCGGCCAAGGTGAACCTGATCCCGTTTAACCCCTGGCCCGGCACGGACTACCAGTGCTCGGACTGGAAGACGATCGAGCGCTTCGCCGCCATCCTGAACAAGGCCGGCTACGCCTCGCCGATCCGCACGCCACGCGGCCGCGACATCCTGGCCGCCTGCGGCCAGCTGAAGTCCGAGAGCGAGAAGATCCGCGCGTCGGCGTTGCGCAAGGCCGCCGCGGCCGCCTGACGGCTGGCGAGGGCTAGTGGCTAGTGGCTAGTGGCTAGTGGCTAGTGGCTAGTGGCTAGTGGCTAGTGGCTAGTGGCTAGTGGCTAGTGGCTAGTGGACTCGTCCATGCACTCCCAGTGCAAGTCGTCAGCTTCCGCCGGTGTCTAGGGGCGGGGCTCGAACTCGCTAGTCACCAGGTGCAATCGACCTTCAAACCCGTCATTCCCGGCCCCCGGGTCGCGCCGCTTGCGCGGCCTCGCCCGAGGGGTGAACCCGCCGGGAATCCATGAACACGAAAGGCGGAGGTCGAGACCTCCAAGGGCCCCGATCGTGATCCTGGATGGCCGGGACAAGCCCGGCCATGACGGAAAACAAGGATCGGAGAGGCCAAGGCTATCGACTGAATGTCGATCGAACCTAGCCACCCCCACCCCCCACCCCTTGGGGTGCTGAAACAATTCCTCACCAACTGTGGCCCGGCTGCGCTTGCGGATTGGGGCGGAAAACAGGCAATCGTCGCAGGTCTCTGACCTTCGGACCCCCATGGACTCCTCGTCCCTTTCCAAAGTGCTCGAAAGCGCCGAGGTGCAGGCCTTCGCGACCGGCTTTCCCACGACCATGGCCCATCTGGCCGTCACCCTGGCGCTGATGGCGGCGGGGGCGGTGATCTACGCTCTGTTCACCCCGTGGAAGGAGATCGCCCTGATCCGCGAGGGCAACTCGGCCGCCGCCGTCGCCTTCGCCGGCGTCCTGGTCGGCCTGGCCATTCCTCTCGCGGTCAGCCTCAGCGTCTCGACCTCGATCAAGGACATCGCGCTCTGGGGCGTCGCCACCGTGGTGCTACAGCTGCTGGCCTTCCGCATCGTCGACATGCTGCTGACCGGCCTGCCCCAGCGCATCCGCGAAGGCGAGGTCTCCGCCGCCGTCCTCCTGGTCGGGGCCAAGCTGGCGACCGCCCTGATCCTCGCCGCCGCCCTGACGGGGTGATGCCATGGGTTTCCGTCCTCCCGACTGGCTGATCTATTCGGCCGTTCTGGGCGCATTGCTCATCGCGTCCCTCAATCGCCGCGAGAACGCCGACGCGCCCCCAGCGCCTCCGCCGCCCGACGAGATCGAGGGCGCCCTGCTGGGCCCGGTGACCCCCTTCGACCCGGCGGTCACCGTCAACGCCCCGGACATTCCCTTCCAGCCCGCTTCGGGCACGGCCTTTTCCATCGCCCGCGAGGGCCGCTGGGTCACCGCACGGCACGTGGTCGAGGGCTGCCGCCGTCCCGCCATCCTGGTCGGCGGCGGCGGCCGTGGCC
>NZ_JBNFOJ010000302.1:0-3303 GCF_057364705.1 Brevundimonas sp. CURTG3B2_SDJG | reverse complement strand
TCGCGCGCGCTCAGGGCCGGGAGGCGGCCCAGCGGGCGGCCAGCTCGGGCGTCGCCATGGTGTCGGTCTGGCGCGGCGCCCGCCCCGGCTGCGCATGACGGCGTTGGTGAACAGGGCCCCGTTGCGGAAGCGCGACGGCCAGGTCTGGAAATCCATCGACAGGGAGACGCAGAACCGGTCCAGATTCTCCACCCGGTGCGGGGCGTAGACCGGCCAGGTCAGGGCCTGGCCCGGCTCCAGGTCCATGACCTGGGCGTCGCCCTCGAAGGCCAGGGTGTAGGGCAGCTCCTCGGTCGTCTGGCGCGACACCACCTTCTCCATGTCCGCCTCGGCCAGATGCGCCTCGTCGCCCGGATAGACGAAGATCCGCTTGCGGCCGCGCATGTGGAACAGGACAACCCGGCCGGTCGAATGGTACGGCACCCGCGCCTTGGGCGACGACAGGATCAGCTGTCCCGCGTTGCGCACCGCGCGCAGGCCCGGATAGGCGGCCTGGACCTTGGCGAACTCGGCCATGGCGGCGGCCCAAAGCTCGGGCCAGCCGGTCTCGACCTCGCGCAGATTGACCCACAGGCGACCCTGCTGGATCGCCGCCAGCAGCTCGGCCCCGTTTAGTCGGCCCCGCGCGCCGGTGCGCAGGCTGACTTGGCCCTCCTCGTCGTAGTCGTACAGGTTGATGTCGAACAGCTCGGCCGGATAGCGGTCCAGGGTCGCGGCCAGCGCCTCGTCGGTGGCGAAGCCCTGGTCGACCAGGCTGTGCGGATGCACCTCGGCCTGGTGGATGGGTCCGGCGTAGCGGGTGCGGGTCGAGATCTGGATCTGGGTCATGCGCTGTCTCAGGCCGGAACGCGTTGGGTCGAACTGCGGGACGCCTTTGCAAGGGCCGCGCCCGCGGCCTGCATGGCCCCACGCAACGGTCCGCCGGGGTCACCTCGCAGGCCTCGATGGCCGCCCAGCGCCGGCGCACGCTGGCGCGCAGCCGTTCGCCGCGCCCGGCCCCGGCCATGTCCAGCGCCTTCACGGCAGCGTGGCTCATCGCCAGTCCCAGGCCGGGCTTCAGCATCACCGCCTCGCGCACGACCCGCGCGCCGTTGCAGAAGTATTTCTTGTAGTGCTCGCCCTCGAAGCCGAAGTCGAAGGTGCGGTAGCCGCGCTCGGCCGCCAGCCGCATGGTGTCCATGCTCAGCAGGATCCCCGGCGAGCAGCGCGCCAGGGACGGCTCGTAGCCCGGGAACCAGAAATGGTACTGATCGCCGGCGTGCAGCGAGTATTCCAGCGCCGTCAGCCGGTCGCCGGCCCATAGCCCGGCCATGGAGGCGCCGAAGCCGCCTTCGCCATCAACCTTCAGCAGGGCGTGAAGCAGCTCCGCGGTCCAGCCGCAGGCGAAGATGTCGTGCCGGTTGGTGCGCCGGTACTGGTCCCGCTTCAGCCCGATCAGCCAGTCCAGCAGGGCCGGGTCGCGCAGGCCGCGCTCAACCCGCAGCGGCCCCAACTCGGCCTCCATGCTGCGGCGGGCCCGCTCCTTGTCCTTGAAGAACTTCCCGAAAGTCACGCGGCGGTCGGCGTACCAGGCGTCGTAGCCGCCCTCGCCCAGGTCGACCTGAACGGTCCGGCGCTCCTCGCCCGCCGTGGTCTCGCCCACCCAGGCGGTGACGTTCAGGCGGCTGCCGCCCAACAGGGTCGCGACCTCCTCCAGCGTCGGCGCCTCGCCGGCGCGCGCGATCACGCCGTGATAGTCGTTCATGGGGCGCGGCCGAGGGGCTGAACCGGCCCCGCCCCCGGGCGCTGGTGGGGGAAGAAGCCGACCGTCCGCCCGCCGCGGCAGAACACCGCCACCGCCGACCGGGGGCTGACCGCGCCGGCCGTCCGGGCGAAATGGGGATGGAATAAGGGCTGTTCAGCGACGGGGTGTCGGCCAGGATGGCGCGCCATTCGGCCCAGGCGGCCTCGTCCAGCGCCCTCGTCTCTACGATCTCGACCTTCAGCGCGGTCATGCGGCGATCCCCCGGGACGGCCGCACAGGCCCCCGTTCTTGCCCGCATCCTGCCCCGGCGGCCGTTTCATCAGGGTTTGCAGGCATGGTGAACGAACCTTACCGGGAGCCGCCCCGCGCCGGAGGCGTTGCCTTGTCGATCCCGATCCCCTCTGCTGGAGCCTGCCCCATGGCCGAATCTCCCCGCCCGTCCCCGTCCCGTCCCTCGTCGCGCGAGACCGAGAACGAGAACCAGCGCGCGCCGGGCCGCCCGGGCCAGGCGCCGCGTCCCCTCCACCGAGCCGAAGGGATCCGAAGGCTCGGTCCAAATCCCGGCGACACCGCCACCGGACCCCGCAACCGGAAAGCCCAACCCGTGAAGACAGCCGCCGCCTTCGCCGTCCTGGCCTTCTCTCCGCCGGCCGGCCGCCGCCGCCCAGATCTCGCCGTTCCGCTCGGCCGTCCCGCCGCCTCGCCCGGTCAGCGCCGAACACGTCGTCGACAACGGCGGCCTGGAGAAGAGCCGCGCCGCCGTCGCCGCTGGCCGGCTGACCGTGCTGGCGGTCGGATCGTCGTCGATCGAGGGCGTGGGGGCGAGCACGCGCGCCGTCAGCTTCGTCCCCCTGCTCGAGGCGGGCCTGGAGCGGCGCCTGCCGGGCGTGGAGGTCACGGTCGTGAACCGCGGCATAGGCGGCGAGACCGCCTGGGACACCTTCAACCGACTGGAGCGCGAGATCGCGGCCGCCCGCCCCGACCTGGTGATCTGGCAGCTGGGCACCAACGACGTCCTGCGCAACCGTCCCATGGACGACATCCTCGCCGACCTTCGCCGGGGACAAGACGTCCTGGATCGCGCCGGGACGGATGTCCTGCTGATCGATCCGCAACGGCTGCCCGAGACCAGCGCCAACTCCAACTTCCGCGGCCGCAACCCGGCCCTGTCCGAGACGGCGCGCCTGATCGACCTGGAGGCTGGCCGCAAGGGCTATGCGGTGCTGCGCCGGTTCGACGCCATGGCCGGTTGGACAGGACTGGAGCGGGGCGGCGTCGGCCCGGACGACCTGCACCTGAACGACCAGGGCCACGCCTGCTGGGCGGAGATCACGGCCGAGGGCCTGGCGGAGGCGCTGCGGGAGTAGCGCTCGCCCCTCGCGGCGCGAAAGGAGGGCGGCTCAAAGCAGAACGCCCCCGGATTGCTCCGGGAGGCCGTCTGTTACGCGTTTACTGGTATCGCCCGATTACTCGGTGATCTTGGAGACCACGCCGGCTCCAACCGTGCGGCCGCCTTCGCGGATGGCGAAGCGCAGCTTCTCTTCCATGGCGATCGGGGT
>NZ_JBNFOJ010000301.1:0-3315 GCF_057364705.1 Brevundimonas sp. CURTG3B2_SDJG | reverse complement strand
CCCCCGCGGCGGCCCAATGGGCCCTGGGCTCAGGTCGTCCAGGGGGGCCGTCGATGCGGGCCATCAGGGTCTCCCCGGCCTCGGTCGGGCTGACGCTGCGCGTGGTGCGGTTCAGCAGCCGGACCCCCAGCCCGTCCTCGAGCGCGCGAATGCGTTCGCTGAGGCTGGAGGGCGACAGCCCCCGATCCGCCGCGCGCGCCGGAAACTGCGGTGCCGGATGACCGAGGCCAGCAGGTCCAGGTCGTCGAGGGAGGGTCGCATTGTTCGCATTTCCGAACGGTCCATGCGGACCTTGACGGATTATCGGACGATCCGGAAGGGCGCATCTAGCGGTCCCAGACACGGAGAGCCGCCATGAGCAACACCATCCCCACCCGCCGCCTGGGCCGCACCGGCCCGGACGTGTCCACCCTCGGCCTGGGCTGCATGGGCATGTCGGGCATGTACGGGCCGTCCGACCGGGCGGAGAGCATCGCGACCGTCCACGCCGCGCTGGACGCCGGGATCACCCTTCTGGACACCGGCGACTTCTACGGCATGGGCCACAACGAGATGCTGATCGGCGAGGCCCTGAAGGGCCGCGACCGGGACAGGGTGGTGCTCAGCGTCAAGACCGGGGCCCTGCGCGATCCGGAGGGCGGATTCAACGGCTACGACAGCCGGCCGGCGGCCCTGGCGAACTTTGTCGCCTATTCCCTCCAGCGGCTGGGCGTGGACCATATCGACATCTACCGGCCGTCGCGGCTGGACCCGGACGTGCCGATCGAGGAGACGATCGGGGCCCTGGCGCGCATGGTCGAGAAGGGCTGGATCCGCCACATCGGCCTGTCCGAGGTGGGGGCCGACACCATTCGCCGCGCCGCCGCCACGGCGCCCATCGTGGACCTGCAGATCGAATATTCCCTGATCTCGCGCGGGATCGAGGACGACATCCTGACCGTCTGCCGCGAACTGGGGATCGACATCACGGCCTATGGGGTGCTGTCGCGCGGCCTGATCAGCGGCCACTGGTCGAAGGACCGGGTCATGGGTCGGGACTTCCGCGCCCTGAGCCCGCGGTTCCAGGGCGAGAACCTGGACCGCAACCTGGCCCTGGTGGAGGCCCTGCGCGCCGTGGCCGAGGCCCGGGGCCTGACCGTCGCCCAGGCCGCCATCGCCTGGGTGGCGGCGCAAGGGCCGGACATCGTGCCGGTGATCGGGGCGCGGACGCGCGAGCGGCTGAGCGAGGCGCTGGGCGCGCTCGACGCGGCGCTGACCCCCGCCGACCTGGCGGCGCTGGAAGCCGCCGCGCCCAAGGGCTCGGCCGCCGGCGCCCGCTATCCCGAAGCCCAACTGAAACACATGGACAGCGAAAAAGGCTGATCGCCCCGCATCCGCCGGGCGGTTCGGCGGCGACTACCCTTCGAAAGGCGGACGATCCGCCGGAGGGACCTCCCATGACGAACCGCCTGGCGAGCCTCGCGCTCGCCGCCCTGAGCCTGATCCTCGCCGTCCCCGCGGCCGCGCAGGAGATCACCGAACGGCCGATCGCGGGTTTCCCGCACGCCAAGGTCTATGAGCTGGCCGGCGACACGCCGCGTCCGGTGGTGGTGATCCTGCACGGCGCCGACGGGAATGACGAGGCCCAGCGCCGCTTCGGCCCCATCCTGGCCCGGATGGGCTACGCCGCCGTCGGCCTGCCCTACTATTCGCCGAACTGGGGCGACTACGGCCCGCCGCCGATGTTCCCCGACCTGCCGGGCAGCTTCATCGACATCCGCGTGGATCAGCTGGCCGACCTGCGCGACGCGCTGCGGGCCATGCCGGGCGTCGATGTCGAACGCTTCGGCCTGTTCGGCGCCTCCAAGGGGGCCGAGTTCGCCCTGATCGCGGCCAGCCGCTATCCGTGGATCGACGGCGTCGTCGCCTACGCTCCGACCGACGTGGTCTGGGAAGGATGGGGGCTGGAGATGGTCGAGGCCGAAGGGACCCGCTCGTCGTTCTCGTTCGAGGGCCGGCCCCTGCCCTTCATGCCCTATCGCGGCTTCGTCGAGGGCCTGCTGGCCGGGCCGACGGCCGACCTCAGGGCCATCCACGAGAACGGCCGGGCCGATCATCCCGAGAAAGAGGCCGAGGCGCGCATTCCGGTGGAAGCCTATCGCGGCGGGCTGATGCTGATCGCCGGCGAGAAGGACGCCCAGTGGAACGCGGCCCAGGCGACGCGGAACATGGTCGCCGCGCGGCGGCCGCCGGGCTGGAGACCGAGGCGCTGATCTATCCCGAGGCCGGACACGACCTCGTCGGCGACGGCGGCCCCCGCGAGGCGGTGCGCGCCGGGGGGACGCCGGAGGCCAACGCTGCGGCCCGTCAGGACGCCTGGCCCAAGGTCACGGCCTTCCTGGCGCGGACGCTGGAACGGTAGGAGCGCTCACTCCCCCCGTCATTCCGGGGCCGCGAAGCGGAACCCGGAACCCAGGGAAACGGACTCGGCGGAAGACGCGCCGCCGAGCCGGCGGCGCACCCCTGGGTTCCGGGTTCTTCGCTGCGCGAAGCCCCGGAATGACGAGGAGAGAGTCACCGTCCTCCCGCTCGAAGGAAGGCGGCCTTGGCGGCGGCGAGGCGCGAGGGGACCAGGCCGCGCACCGAGGCCTGGCCCCGGCGCTTCAGCCCGGCCTCCTGGCCCTTGGACCAGGCGACGTCGGCCTCGATGACCAGGCCCTGGGCCAGCTCGACGACCTGCACCTGGGCCGGAAGGGCGAGCTTGCGGTCCAGCCGCACGCGCAGGCCGCCGCCGGAGGAATCGGTGACCAGGCAGAGCATCTCCAGGCCGGGCGCGACCACGATCGCCCGCGCGTTGGCGGGCAGGCGCGGCTCGAAGCGGCGGTCGGGCGGGGTCGTCATGCGGGGATGAAAAGGGGAAGACGGTTTCGATCCAGTTTCACCGTCACGGTCGCGGCCACGCCTCCGGCCAGCATGCGGCGGGTGATCCGTTCGAAATACTGGATGAAGTCCGCCAGGCGCTGCCGCTCCGCCGGCGGAAGGTCGGCCGGGGTCACGCCCAACAGGTCCGCCTCCTGCTGGCCGCGCCAGTCCAGCACGACGTCGAAGCCGGGGGCCCGCAGGAACAAGAGGGCGTCGAAGCGGGCGGCGAAGGTCGCATAAGGGCCGGCGACGAAGCCGTTGACGGCGCGCCGCCAGCCGCCGTCCGGGTCCCAGTCGCGCTCCAGGGCGTTGAGAGGCTCGGTCAGCGCCGCCTCGTCCTCCGCCAGCGCGCCCAGGCACCAGGCGTCGATCAGGATGGCGGACGGCCGGCCTCGGACGCGCCGACAGAGGGCG
>NZ_JBNFOJ010000300.1:0-3322 GCF_057364705.1 Brevundimonas sp. CURTG3B2_SDJG | reverse complement strand
GTGCTCTACTGCTTCGTGTGGCTGTACTTCGTGCGGCCGCCGGCCCGGCCGTGGCCTTCGAGGCCGTGCTGAACGGCACCGTCAACTTCATGCTGGCCCGGCTCGGCGCGGGCGCCAGCTTCGACCAGGCCCTGGCGGAGGCGCGCGCCGCCGGCTCGCCGAGGAGGATCCGTCCGCCGACCTTGAGGGCCTGGACGCCCTGGCCAAGGTCCGGCTGCTGGCGTTCGAGGCCTTCGGCGTCATGCCCGACGCCGTCGAGATCCCCCGCGACGCGCTCCGCCCCGAAGCCCTGCCGCCCGCCGGCGCCCGCCAGGTCTGTCGCTGCGAGCGGAAAGGCGGCAAGCTGGTCGCCTCCGTCCAGCTGGCGTCGGAGGACCTGGACCCGCTGTTCGCCGGGCTGAAGGGAGAGGGCAACGCCTTGAAGGTGGTTCGCGAGGACGGGTCGGTCGTCCGCTGCCGGGGCCGTGGCGCGGGCCGCTGGGCCACGGCCGAGAGCCTGTTGGCCGACCTCTCCGACCTCGCCGCGCGCCGCATCGCCCTGCAGGCCGCCTGACCATGGCCGTCTTCACCCCGGTCGAGGAGGCCGAAGCCGAGCCCTTCATTCGTCGCTACGGCCTGGGCGCGCTCCACGCGCTCACGCCTATCGCCGAGGGGGTGGAGAACACCAACTACCGGGTCGATGCGGACCGGGGCGCCTTCGTCCTGACCCTGTTCGAGGGCCGCACCGAGGCCGCCGCCCTGCCCTTCTGCCTGGGCCTGACGGCCCACGCGGCGGCGCGGGGCCTGCCCGCCGCCCGGCCGGTGACGGATGACACGGGGCAGGCCGTCGGCGTCCTGAACGATCGACCCGCCGCCATCCTCGAATGGCTGCCCGGCGCCTGGAGGCGGACGCCGTCCCTCGCGACCAGCGCCAGGCGGGAGCCCTGCTGGCCCGGCTGCACCTGGCGGCGGCCGACTTCCCCTGACCCGGAAGAACCCGGTCGGCCCCCAGGCCCGCGCCGCCCTGTTCCAGCGCTGCCTGTCGCGCGGCGCGACCGATCGCGTCCAGCTGGAGCGGATGGCCCCCTGGGCCGCCGCGAATGCGCCCGACCCGAGTGTCGGCCTGCCGCGCGGGGCGATCCACGCCGACTACTTCCCCGACAACCTGCTGTTCGACGGCGACGCGCCCAGCGGGCTCATCGACTTCTATTTCGCCTGCACCGACGCCTGGGCCTACGATCTCGCGATCGCCCTGTCGGCCTGGGGGTTCGACGCCGCCGGCGCGCCCCTGCCCGCCGCGCTCGCAGCCTTCCAGTCGGGCTATGAGTCCGTCCGTCCGCTGAGCCCCGCCGAGCGCGCCGCCCTGCCGGCCCTGGGCGCCGTCGCGGCGGTGCGCTTCACCCTGACCCGCCTGCACGACCGCCTGTTCCATGACCCGACCAAGCTGGTGACGCCCAAGGATCCGACGCCCTTCCTGCGCCGCCTGGACTGGTGGACCGGCGACGCCCTGGCCGCCTGACCAGAGTTCCTCTCCTAAAGGGGAGGAATGGCTCCAAGCACCGCCTCCAGCGTCGGCTCGACGACTTCGAACCGTTCGGTCCGGCCCTCCAGCCCCTCCAGCTGCGGCGGCCGTTCCGGCGCGAAGCCCAGGGCGGCCTCCACGCTCTCGGGGAATTTCGCCGCATGGGCCGTCGACAGGACCACCACCGGGCCTTCGGACCGATCCAGCCGGCGCGCGGCATGCAGGGCGACGGCGGTGTGAGGGCAGATCACCCGGCCGTTCTCCGTCCAGGCGCGCCGCATCTCGTCCGCCGTCTCGGACTCGCTGACCGCGACGGCCGAGACCTCGCGGCGCAGGGCGGCCAGCAGGTCGTCCGGCAGGACCATCCGCCCGTCCCGGGCGAAGTCGCCGAACAGGCCGCGGGTCAGGTCGGCGTCCCGGCCCGACGCCTCGAACACCAGCCGCTCGAAGTTCGAGGGGGGGCCTGCACGTCCATGCTGACGCTGGCCGTGGCGTGGGCCGCCGCACGTTCGTAGACGCCGGTCTCCAGCGCCCGCACCAGGGCGTCGTTGCGATTGGTGGCCGCCACCAGCCCGGCGACCGGCAGGCCGCAGCGCCGCGCCGCCCAGCCGGCGAAGGCGTCGCCGAAATTGCCGGTCGGCACCACATAGGTCGCCGCCTCTCCTAGGGCCGAGGCCGCCGCCGCATAGTAGGGAATCTGGCCCGACAGCCGGGCCCAGTTGATCGAGTTCACCGAACTGACCCGCCGTGCGCCACTCCGCAGGTCGGGAACGGCCAGCAGGGCCTTCACCAGCCGCTGGCAGTCGTCGAAGTCGCCGCGCACCGCCAGGTTCAGAACGTTGGCGGCCCCCGAGGTCGTCATCTGCAGGCGCTGCACCGGCGAGACTCGGCCCAGCGGATGCAGCACGACCAGGTCGACGCCTTCCGCGCCCGCAAAGGCGTTGACCGCCGCCGCGCCGGTGTCGCCGCTGGTCGCCGCGAACAGCAGCAAGCGTTCGCCGCTCTGCGCCAGCACCGCCTGGGCCAGACTGGCGACCAGTTGCATGGCCAGGTCCTTGAACGCCGCCGTCGGGCCGTGGAACAGCTCCAGCACGTGCAGCCCCGGCTCCAGCTCGACCAGCGGGACCACCTCGGGCGTCAGGAACCGATCCTGCACCCGCCGGGTCGCAGCCTCCAGCGCCCCGGCCGGCAGGGCGTCGCCGACGAACGGGGCCAGCAAGCGCGCCGCCAGGGTCGCATAGTCCGCCCCGTCCCAGGTCAGCGCCGCCGTGTCCAGCTTCGGCCAGGCCGTCGGAGCGAACAGGCCGCCGTCGGGCGCCATGCCGCTGATCACGGTTCCCGCGAAGTCCTGCGCCGGCGTGGTTCCGCGCGTGCTGACGTACGACGGCGTCAAGGAGGCCTCCCGAGAAACAGAGGCTCAGACTAGCGGTGCGGCCGCCCCGCCGCCACCGGCCCAAGGGCGTTTCGGCGTCGAAACCGGACGATCTTTCGCACTGCGATGTCGCGGCGCCATATCGACTTGCATAAGCGGACTTATCGCGTCAGGTTCGGTTACGAAAGCCAAGGAGTCGAGCAATGACGGTGACGCCGTTCCCGCAAAGGCGGTCCAGAGCCGAAGCGGCCCTGCGGGGCATGAGCATACGGGAGCTCTCCGCCCGGACGGGATCCACCCTCCGGGCCCTGCGCCACTATGAGGAACTCGGCCTGCTCACCGCCGGCCGCAACGCTCGCGGCGCGCGTTGCTACGACGCCGATCAGCGCCGGGCGGCCGACCTCATCGCCGGCCTGCGCCGCCTGGGCATGCCGATCCGCGACATCCAC
>NZ_JBNFOJ010000299.1:0-3323 GCF_057364705.1 Brevundimonas sp. CURTG3B2_SDJG | reverse complement strand
GCCGCTGACGCGGACATCCTTCGGGCCATCGCCGGCGAATCGTTCGAGGCCGCGCCGGTCCCGGTCGCCGCGCGGCCGCCCATGCTGGCCCTGGCGGATCGCGCCCTGATCGCCTCCGGAGCGCCTGAGGCCGCGTCAGCGGGCATGGCCGCCCTGGACGGCGACCTGGTGGTGACGTTCGATCCGGAAACGGCCGAAGCGCTGACGGAGGCGTCCGGCGGCGCCGCGCTGATGGTGTCGGGAAGCCGACTGAAAGCCCTTGCGGGCGATGGCTTCATGGCCGCCTTGGCCGACCAGGTCGTGCTCTGGACCGCCGCCCTGAATGTGGACGGCAAGCCGATGGCCATCGCCCTGGAGGACGCCGCCGACCTGGTCCTGGAAAGCGGGAGCGCGGACCCGGAGGCGCAGATCGGCGAACTGGCCCGGACGATCGCGGAGGCTGCCGGCGGCCGAGCGGGCCTGTTCGTGGATGACGCCGAAGCCCGGCTGCGGCTGGGAGGCTCGTCGCTGCGGGCGCTGGACGTCTTCCAGACGGCCGACGGCGAGATCGAGCGGCGGCTGCGCCCCTCGATCGCGAGGGCCATCGTCGCGCACGGCGGAGACCTGGAGAGCGCCGAGCGTCATCTGTTGGGCCGCCGCACCCTGGCCGAGGCGCCGGGCGTGGACCACGCCGCCCTGAGGGCGCGGGGCTTCACCGATGTGGAGTTGGAGGCCCTGGAGGCCGCCCTAGCCCAGGTCGACCGGTTCGAGGATGCATTCCGCCCCCCCGTTCTGGATCCTGGCTTCCTGCGCGACGTGCTGGGCGTCGAGGACGGCGAGCACCGCGACCTCCTGGGCCGCCTGGGCTTCGCGGCCGAAGAGGTCCGGGCCGCGAGCGGCTGGGTGTTCGGACACGGCGACCTGGCCGGTTGGGACGAGGCGCCCGAAGGCCTGGCGTCCATTCTGGCGGACACCGCGGCCTTCGAAGCCGCCGTGCGCGGGGCCATGGCGCCGTTCAGCGCCCTGCCCGATCTGACGCCCCAATCACTGGATTGGAACGCGACGCCGACACGGGCCGCCCGTCTCCTGGCCGACGCCGCCCGGGACGGCGAGCGGGCGATCCGCCTGCGACGCGCGCCCGCGCCGGCGGGCGTGCTGATCGATCTGCCCGAGACAGAGGCCCCGCGCGAACGACGCTGGGAGCCGGAGCCGCGCGCGGTCGAGCGGGTGGTGGAGAAGGTGATCGAGCGCGACCGCACCCGCCGCAAGCTGCCCGATCGCCGCAAGGGCTACATCCAGAAGGCGGCCGTCGGCGGTCACAAGGTCTACATCCACACCGGCGAGTACGAGGACGGCGAGCTCGGCGAAATCTTCATCGACATGCACAAGGAAGGCGCCGCCTTCCGGTCGCTGATGAACAATTTCGCCATCGCGATCTCGATCGGCCTCCAGTACGGCGTGCCGCTGGACGAATTCGTGGACGCCTTCGTGTTCACCCGGTTCGAGCCGGCCGGGCGAGTGACGGGCAACGACTCGATCCGCTCCGCGACCTCGATCCTGGACTACATCTTCCGCGAGCTGGGCGTGTCGTATCTGAACCGCGCGGAGCTGGCCAACGCCGATGCGGAGCCCCTGGGCGACGGACTGGGTTCGGGCGGAGCCGAAGGCGGAGAGCCGGAGACCGTCCCGGCGGCTCGGTTCATCTCCAAGGGCTTCGCCCGCGGCGCCGCCCCGGACAATCTGGTGGTGCTCCCCTTCGGTTCGAAGCGCGAGACGCCGCCCGCCTCCACGGCCGAATCCACCGAGGCCGTGGCCTGCCCGGCTTGCGGCGACTTCGCCCTGCAGCAGCGGGGCACCGGCTGGGTCTGCGACACCTGCGGCGCCGCGCCGTCGATGCAGGGCTAAGTTAACGGGTCCGGAGTAGCGTTCGGCCAACGCGATCTCTTCGCCGGAGCGACCGATGTCCCGTCCCGCCCTCGCTACGCTTGCGATCCTGGCCGTCGCGGCCGCCGCCCCGCCCGCCGTCGCCCAGAACGCCGGCCAGATCGCCCGGCGTCCGCGGCGGCGCGAGCTGTGCGGGATGCAACCTGTTCCAGGCCGACCTGGCCGGCGTCGAGCGCAACGGCCTGAACCTGGCCGCGCGCGCCTGCGTCAGGCCGACTTCAGCCTGGCCGTGATGAACCGCACCCGTCTGTCCAACGCCGACCTTCGCGACGTCGAGGCCTATGGGGCGGTCCTGTCCGGTTCGAACTTCACCGGCGCGAACCTGACCAACGCCAGCTTCGTCGGCGCCTATCTGGAGGGCGCGGCGTTCGCGGGCGCGACCCTGACCGGGGCGAATTTCTCAGGCGCCTCGCTGCAGCGGGCGACCGGTCTGACCCAATCGCGGCTCAACCAGGCTTGCGGCGACGAGGCCACCCAGCTGCCGCGGGGGCTGACACTTCCCCGCTGCTGATCCGACACCGACGTTACGACGAATTAAGTAGGGTTGGCGGGGGTTTGGCGGCATGTAGGGGGCGTGGAACAGTTTGCTCGCCCCTTCCTCCGTCGCCTTGCAGCCCCCGGTCTGGCCGTCGGCGCCTGCCTGGCCGCCTTGACCGCCGCGGCCCCAGCCGCCGCCGAGATTCAGTTTTCATACCAGGACCGCGACGTCGCCCGGATGGTGTCGCTGGGCGGCAGTTGCAACCGCTGCGAACTGTCGGGCCGCGACCTGACCGGCGCGGCCTTCACCGGCGCCTCCTTCACCAATGCGACCCTGGTCGGCGCCAACATGCGCGGAGCCGAACTGGTCGGCTCCAACTTCTCCGGCAGCGACTTCACCCGTGCCGAACTGGCGGGCGCCGAGATGGTGGGCGCCAACTTCACCGGCGCGACCTTCACCAGCGCCGAACTGAGCGGCGTCTCGGCGATGGGCGCGACGATGGTGCGGGTGCGCATGGATCAGGCCGATCTGACCGGCGCCGAACTGAACGGTGCGAACCTGAACGGCGCGATCCTGAACGGCTCGGACTTCACCGGCGCGGAGCTGAGCGCCATCACCCTGGCCAATGTCAGCGCCCGAGGAACGGACTTCTCGAACGCCGAGATCAACATGTCCAACCTGTCGAACGGCGACTTCCGGTCCGCCTCGTTCCGCGAGGCCGAGCTGAACGGTTCGCGGCTGACCGGCGGCCACTTCGCCGGCGCGAACTTCCGCGAGGCGACGATGAGCCGCACGGACATCCGCGGCGCGGATCTGTCCGGCGCGCGCGGGCTGACCCAGGACCAGCTCAACCGGGCCTGCGGCGACGCCAACACGCGCCTGCCAGCAGGGCTCACGGTCCGGGTGTGCCGCGGCATGGCCG
>NZ_JBNFOJ010000298.1:0-3326 GCF_057364705.1 Brevundimonas sp. CURTG3B2_SDJG | reverse complement strand
CGGCGTCACGGCCTTCTCGGGCGGGCGCGGCGGCGTGGGGCGCGGGGGGGTCGGTTCCGGCGGCGGCGGAGTCGGCTCGGGAACGGTTTCGACCGGAGCGCTGGAAGAGTCTTCGGTGACCGGCTCCTCGCTGGGATTGTCGGCGGGCGCGCCCAGGACCACCGTCTCGGAGACGATCTGCACCGGCACGGCGTTGATCATCTTCGGCGGCGGCTTCCCGCCCAGGCCGAGGAACAACGAGGCGCAGACGCCCCCCACCACCAGGGCGTGGACGACGACCGAGCCGACGAGCGAGGCGCCAGGCCGTTCCACGCCGTCAGCCTTCCCCCGCCGCGGGCGCGGTGTCGGTGATCAGGTTCAGCTTGGTGAAGCCCTCGGACGATAGGCGCGCCATCACCCGGGCCACGGCCTGGTAGGGGGCGCGACCGTCGGCGCGCACGAAGATCGGCTTCTCGCGGCCGTTGGGACCGGCCTCCTGGGCCACGCGCAGGGTCAGGTTCTCCCAGCGCACCTCGCGCTCGCCGACGAACATGGCGCCGTTGCGGTCGATGGAGACAGAGACCGGTTCATCGGACGCCTCGACGGCCGCGGCCTCGGTCTGGGGCAGCTCCACCGGGACGCCCACCGTCAGCAGCGGCGCCGAGATCATGAAGATGATCAGCAGCACCAGCATCACATCCACCAGCGGCGTGACGTTGATCTCGCTCAGGGGCCGCTTGCGCGCCCGCCTGCGGCCCCGGACGTGCCCGCCCGCGCCGCCGCCTCCGCCCAGCGCCATGGCTCAGACCTCCCGGCGGGTTTCGACCGGGGCGCGCCCAACCGGCGCGCCACCGCGGCCTGCAGGTCGTCGGCGAAGCTTTCCAGCCGGCCGGTGAACTTGCCCGCGTCGATCGAGAATTTGTTGTAGGCGATGTAGGCCGGAATGGCCGCGAACAGGCCGATGGCCGTGGCGAACAGAGCCTCCGAGATCGCCGGGGCCACGGTCGTCAGATTGGTGTTGCCGGCCGAGGCGATGGCGCCGAAGGCGTTCATGATCCCCCAGACCGTGCCGAACAGGCCGATGAAGGGCGAGGAGGTGGCGACCACCGACAGCACGCCCAGGCCGTTCTCGACCCGCTGGCCCTCGCGCGCGATCAGGCTGTCCAGCGCCCGGTCGATGCGCGCCATCAGCATGTTGCCCTGGCTTTCGGTCAGCGGCCCACGCGTGCGCGCCTCGCGCCAGTCGGCCAGGGCGATGACCAGCATCCGGGGAAGGGGATGCGCCGGGTTGGGGCCCGCCTGGTTGGCGATCTCCTCCAGCGACCGGCCCGACCCCACCGCCTTTTCGAAGGCGGCGGCCTGGCCGTTCAGCGAGGCGAAACGCAGGGCCTTGTCGATGATCACGGCCCACGACCAGATCGAGGCGCCGGCCAGGCCGACCATGATCGCCTTCACGACGAAATCCGCCCGCAGGAACAGGTCCACGGGGTTCAGCATCGAGGCTTCGGCGGCGAGGGTCATTCAGGCGTCCTTGCGGTCTGTCCGCCCCTGTGCAGCGGACGGTCGTGGCGGTTCTGTGGCGATTCCGTCCGTCGACGGCGGCTTCAGCGGGGGTGTAGCTTGGCTGTGGCCTGTCTGCACATGACAGGATCGCGAGGCGGGAATTTTCCGTCCCGCTACTCGACGGGGCGGCGCGTTTCGGGCTGGACGGCGACCGAGACCGGCGCCCCGACGCTGATGATCACCCCCTCGTGCCCTTCCTTGGCGATGGAGTAGGTCGCCGCGTCGCGCAGCAGCTGGTTCTCGCACGCCACGTCGTTCGGGCGGCCCAGGTCCACGCAGCCGCGCTTGGCGGCGTCGGCCCAGCCGCGCACCCGCCGCGTCGCCGCCTCGGCGCGTTTGATCGCCGCCTCGTCCTCGGCCGCCGCCTGGGCGATCAGCGCCTGACGGGCGCCCTGCTGGTACTGAAGCTCGGCCTGGCCGGCCATCCGGCGCTCCCAGACCTTGTAGTAGGGGCAGCCGACCAGCCCGCCGCCCACCAGCAGCAGGGCCAGGAGGCCGAAGGTGATCAGCAGGGTCCAGCCCTGGCGCTCGGTCATCTGCGGGTTCTGGGCCATCAGACGGTCCTTTCGTTGGCGGCCAGCCAGGGGCCGATCTTGTCGACGAGCAGCCGGGTCGGCCGACGCGGCCGTCCGTCCATGTGGATGCAGACCACCTCGACCTCGGCCCGGCAAAGCGCGTCCCCTCCCCGCGCGACCTCCTGTTCGATCAGCAGGCGCGGCCCCTTCACGGACTGGTACCAGGTGCGCACCACCAGCGCGTCGTCGATGCGCGCAGGCTTCAGGAAGCGCAGCTCCATCTTGGAGACCACGAAGGCCATCGGCTGGTCGCCGTCCAGCAGCTCGGCGTGCCCAACCCCCATCAGCCGCAGGGCGTCCGACCGCCCCCGTTCGAAATAGCGGACGTAGTTGGCGTGGTAGACCAGGCCGGTGAAGTCGGTGTCCTCGTAGTAGACGCGCACCGGCAGACGATGCTCGCGCCCCTCGAACCGGCCTGCGGTGGGGTGGTCGGTCATGAGCCCTGGATCTCTCTGGGACGCTTCAGGAAGCCGGGGCAGAGGTCGGCCTGCATCTGGTCGAACTCGCGCTTCAGCGGATCGGTCTCCAGCATCAGGCGGTTGGGGCGCGAGATGAAGGCGACCACCTGGCCCCGGTCGGCGATGTAGCCGCAGACCGCCCGCCGGCCGCCCAGTTCGGTGTAGCTGATGCGCGCCTGACGCCCTAGGTGCTCGCGCACCTGCGCGCGGGCGCGCGCCTCGGGCGAGGGCTCCCGGGGACCGAAGCCGTTCTGGCTGACCAGCCAGGCGATCAGCACGCCCAGCGCCAGCACCGCGACGCCCAGGACGGCGATCTGCCGATCGGTCGAAAATCTCCGGCGCGTCATACCCTCACCATGAGCGGACCATGCCGGGGTTCGCGCCCGAACGGAAGCGACGAGCCCTACTTCCCGCCGAACAGGTCCCCGGCCTGCGGCGCCTTGGGCGGTTCGGACAGCCCCAGATGCGCATAGGCCCGCGCGCAGGCCATGCGGCCGCGGGGCGTGCGCTGGATGAAGCCCTGCTGCAGCAGATAGGGCTCGATGACGTCCTCGACCGCGTCTTTCGCCTCGGCGATCGCCGCCGCCAGGGTATCCATGCCGACAGGGCCGCCGCCGTAGTTCTCGATCAGGGCCTTCAGGAAGCGGCGATCCAGGCTGTCCAGCCCCGCCTCGTCGACCTCCAGCCGCGACAGGGCGCGGGCGGCCTCCAGCCGGCCGATCGACGGCGCGCCCTCGGCGGTGGCGAAGTC
>NZ_JBNFOJ010000297.1:0-3331 GCF_057364705.1 Brevundimonas sp. CURTG3B2_SDJG | reverse complement strand
CGCATGGCGATGCGCGCCTGCACGGCGTTCAGGCGGAACCGGACCTCGTCCGGCGCCTCGCAGGCGTCGGCGCCGCATTCGATGAACAGGTCCACGCGCGGGCCTTGGGCAGGCTGAACATGAACTCGGCCGCGATCCGCTGAGCCGCGCGGGCGGCTCGGAGAAGGCCAGGCAGCTGACCCGCTCCACCCCGTCCAGGCCCAGGTAGCGGAAGGTGACCCGCCGCCCGTCGTGGGTCGGCGTCTCCGCCCGGCCGCGCTGGGTCCGCAGCGTGCCGCGGACCTGGAAGATGTCGGCGAAGTCGGCGGCGAAGTCGAAGGCCAGCGGCAGCAGCACGTCCTCGACGCCGTGGTTGACCATCCGCACCCGTTCGAACATCCGCCGGTCCCAGACGAACCGCCGGCGCTCGATGTGCAGCACGCCCGCCGGCGCCGAGCGTCCGCCCATCGGCGGCAGCGGGCGGTTGGTGGAATGGGCGCTGAAGAAGACGTTGTCCTGGCTGACGCCCGAGCTGAGCCGGGACGGCCGCGCGCCGCCCGCGGTCATGACGAAGCGCGACAGCAGCCGCGTGTCCCGGTCGAACAGGCCGTCGGCGCCGCCCTTCAGGTCGCCCCAATGGTCCGCCACGCAGAAGGTGTCGGCGTCCTTGAGCGCCATCAGCTGCTCCAGGCCGTCGGCCTCGCCGGTGTCGGCGGCGGTGGTCTGGACCGTATAGGCGTCGTCCATCGATCTCCTCGCGAGGGGCTTTCAGGATCGCTTCAGGCTTTCACCCGAATGCGGACGCTTGATGGCCGCTTGCGTAGGTAATGGACGAGGCGGCCGGGGGTTCAGGCCGAGAGGTCAGGCCAGGGCGGCGAAGGAGCGGTCTTCCGCCGGGCGCAGCGGGGTCACCACGTCGTCCAGCGGGGCCTCCGCGAACGGCCGGCGGGCCAGCAGGTCGCCGTAGACGTCCAGGTACCGGCGCGCCATGGCGACGGCCGAGAACCGGAGCTCGAAATGCGCGCGGATCGCCTCGCGGTCCAGCAGGGCCGCCCGGTCGGCCGCCGCCACCGCCTGCTCAAGGGTCTCGACCAGGAAGCCGGTCTCGCCGTCGTCGATGATCTCGGGCGTCGAGCCGCAGCGGAAGGCCACCACCGGCGTGCCGCAGGCCATGGCCTCGATCATCACCAGGCCGAACGGCTCGGGCCAGTCGATGGGAAACAGCAGGCATTCCGCCCCGCCCAGGAAGGCGGACTTCTCGTGGTCGCCGATCTCGCCCACGAACTCGACCAGGGGATTGGCGTCGACCAGCGGCCTGATCGCCGTCTCCCAGTAGACCTTGTCCTGGGCGTCGACCTTGGCGGCGATCTTCAGGCGCTTGCCCAGCTTGGTGGCGATCTCGATCGCCCGGTCCGGCCGCTTCTCGGGCGAGATGCGGCCCAGGAAGGCCAGGTAGCCGTCGGCCTTGGGCTGGAAACGGTACAGGTCCGCCGGCATGCCGTGATGCACGGTCGCCTTCCAGTTGGCGAACGGCAGGGGGCGGCGCTGATCGTCCGAGATCGACACCAGGCCGAACTCGGGCCAGCGCTCGTACACGCCGGGCAGGTCCTTCAGGTCCAGCCGCCCGTGCAGGGTGGTGATGGTCTTGTCCGCGAAGCGGCTGAAGAAGGGGAAATGCACCATGTCGGTGTGGAAATGGATGACGTCGAAGTCGTCGGCCCGCCTCAGCACCTCGGCCAGGAGCGTCATGTGGGCCGCCAGGTCCGACTTCAGCGCGGCCGGATCCAGCCGGATCGCCTGGTCGCGGACGGGAACCAGCCGCGCCCGCGTCTTGGCGTCGGCGCTGGCGAACAGGGTCACGTCGTGGCCCAGTTCGACCAGGGCGTCGGTCAGGTGCGCCACGACGCGCTCCGTGCCGCCGTACAGCTTGGGCGGCACGGCCTCGTAAAGGGGAGTGACCTGGGCGATCTTCATGAGCGGACTCCTGGCGCCCGCGGGGAGGCGGGGGCCGGATCAGCAACCGCCCACCCGGCGCGAGGTTCCATGACCGCCGATATCCTGCTGCAAAACCTGTAGGTTACGGGTGTTACAGTGTCGGCTGGCGAACATTACATCGCCGCACGGATCTCCGCCCGCAGCGCATCGATGGGCCGAAGCCCCTGGTCCGACTTGAAGCGCCAGTAGGTCCAGCCGTTGCAGGCGGGGGCGTTCTCGAACAAGGCGCCCAGCTTGTGGATCGAGCCGCTCAGCGAACCGGCGACCAGCGAGCCGTCCGCCCGCACCCGGGCCTCGCGCTCGCCCTTGGGGCAGTAGAGGCGGTCGCCGGGCTGCAGCAGCCCCGCCTCGACCAGGGCGCCGAACGGCACCTTGGGTTCGGCCCGCTTCGACCCGGTGACGATCAGGTCCTCCGGCGCCGCGGGGATCACCGCCTTGATCCGCTTCTCGGCCACCTTGGCGTAGGTCTCGTCACGCTCGATGCCGATGAAGCGGCGGCCCAGCCGCCTGGCCGCCGCGCCGGTCGTGCCGGTGCCGAAGAAGGGGTCCAGCACCACGTCGCCCGGCCGGGTCGCGGCCAGCAGCACGCGGTGTAGCAGGGCTTCGGGCTTCTGGGTCGGATGGGCCTTCTTGCCGTCGGCGTCCTTGATCCGCTCTTCTCCGGTGCACAGCGCCAGCGTCCAGTCGGAACGCATCTGGGTGTCCTCGTTGAAGGCCTTCAGCGCGTCGTAGTTGAAGGTGTAGCGCTTCTGGTCCCGACTGCGCGCGGCCCAGATCAGGGTCTCGTGGGCGTTGGTGAAGCGGGTGCCCTTGAAGTTCGGCATCGGGTTGGATTTGCGCCAGATGATGTCGTTCAGCACCCAGAAGCCCAGGTCCTGGATCGCCGCGCCCAGGCGAAAGACATTGTGATAGCTGCCGATCACCCAGATCGAGCCTTCGGGCTTCAGCACCCGGCGGCATTCCTTCAGCCATTCGCGGGTGAAGGCGTCATAGCTGGCGAAGCTGTCGAACTTATCCCAGTCGTCGTCGACCGCGTCGACCACGCTGTTGTCCGGCCGCAGCAGATCGCCGCCCAGCTGCAGGTTATAGGGGGGATCGGCGAAGACCATGTCGACCGAGGCGTCGGGCAGGGTGCGCAGCACCTCGACGCAGTCGCCCTTCAGGATGACGTCGGTCTTCAACTCGGACATGGAAACTCGATCCCGTGCAGCTTGAGGACCGAGTGGTGAATCATCGCGGTTAAAACTGCGTGACCGAGAAGCGCCCCGCCACCATCTCCCTCCCCCTTGGGGGAGGGTGGTCGCGCAGCGACCGGGTGGGGGCGGCTTCCGTATCGCGGCCGCCCCCACCCGGCTTG
>NZ_JBNFOJ010000296.1:0-3339 GCF_057364705.1 Brevundimonas sp. CURTG3B2_SDJG | reverse complement strand
AGGTAGCGCTGCGGCGGCTCTGTCGCGGGCGTCGCCGGCGCCGCGTCGCGCGCCTCCAAGCGGGTCAGCCGGCGGTCGGTTTCGGCGGAAACGGTCTCCTGACGCGACAGCCGCTCGGCCAGCGGTTTCAACTGATCGCGCACCAACTGCTCATTCAGCATGTTGGCGGCCGCCATCGCCGCCTCCGGGTCCGGTGCGGACCCGATCCGTTCCGCCTCAGCTCGCACGTCGGCGGGCGGCCGACGCTGGCCTTCCAGCCCGCTGTTCGCCAGCCCGGCCTCGACCAGGTCCAATCGCTGCTGGACCGTCGCGATGTCCTCTGCCCGACCCGACGCATAGACCGATGTCGCCCGATCGACCGCCGCGGCGAATTGCTCGGACGAGATGTCATGGCTCCGCCACAGGGCGCAGTGCGTCAGCATGTGCTGAACCGCGACCAACCGCTCCTCGGTGAGGGTGTTCGGCAGGTTCCATTTCAGACGGAATCCCGCCATCGGGATGCTGGCGCCGATATCGACGTCCGCGGCCAGGGATCGGCGCAGATCGGCGCACACCACCGCGCGTTCGGGATCCGACCGGTTCGTGGGGATCGTCTCGCAGCCGGGCAGCACGGCCAACGCCGCCGCCACGACGAGGATTCCAGCCCCGGGCCGCATCTCAGGCGGGCCCGCCGTCCGCAGGCGGCGGCTCGCCCGCCGCCTGGACCGCGGACGCCACCGCCTCGGCGCAGGTCACGTCGGCGATGGTCAGGTTGGGCACGGCGACGGTCGTGTTGGTGTATATGTCTCGCGGGGCCGAGAACCACAGGGTGATGGCGAGGCCGCCCTGGCCCGCCAGATACTGGCTCAGCGATCCCCTCAGCTGTCTGAGGCTTCGCAGAATGCGCGTGTCCACGACCTCGATCGCCTGCATTCCCGTGCCGACGCAGGCGTTGAGGGTCGCGCCGCCCACGGCGCCTTTGATCGAGGCCTCCGCGGTCATCCGCTGGTCGAATCCGATGTCCGGAATGGCCCGAAGCACCTCGGCCGCGCTCAACACCTGCTGGGCCGCCCCGGCCTGCGTCAGAAGCGGCGTCCTCTGGAGGTTGAACTCGGCGTAGGGCAGGCCGGCGAGAGACGGGTCCCAGACGTCGGTCAGCATTCGGACCACCTCGACCTCGGCCCTGTCCAGCGCCGCTCGCCGGTCCGGGTAGACCTTCTTCAAGCGGCAGAAATAGTTCTGCGCGACCGAGGTCTGAGCCTCGGCCCCATAGCCGCCCACCAGGGTGCGGACGTAGTTCAGCTTGACTTGAGCGGTGACGGTCTGTCCCGAGGTGATGAAGGGCTTCATGAACGACGCCGCCCTCAGCAAGGTTTCCGCCGTCAGCTCGGCATGGGCGCGGCTGCTGACGCCCGACCATTGCGGAGAATAGGCGGGCCGGCCGCAATCCCGGTTCAGGGCCGCCTGGTTCACCGCGCCGCTGGCCGAGACATAGGGGTTCTGCGCCCAAGCCGCCCCGCCCCAGAGCCCGAAAAGCAGCGCCGCCGCCGTGAGGATGGTCCGCTTCATTCCTGTTCCCTCCGCTCCCGATACAACCATAGCCTGCCTTCCTCCCGGAATGGAAGAACGATGATTGCTGGAATCCGGCAGGTTCCGGAAAAGCGGGCGGACAGGTCCGCCATCCGGCCGACGCCCGCCCTCGGCCCGGACGGGAAGCCCGGACCGTCTGGTCTTCCCGCCTCGCTTCGATCAAGACTTCCCGGATCGCAGGGAGGGCGCGATGATGAGATGGCCGACGCTTGCGGGACTGGCGAAAGGCGAGGACGCCGCCTTCGCCCTGCTGCGGCTCTATCTGGGCGGCTTCCTGATCTGGGGTGTTTGGGACAACATCGTCTCCACCGCGCGGATGGCCGAGTTCCAGGCCTTCCTGGCCGGCTTGAACTGCCCCTTGCCCGCCCTGGCCGCCCCGGTCTCGGTCTGGGCCCAACTGCTGGTCGGCGTCCTGCTCATCCCCGGCCTGTTGACCCGCTGGGCCGGCCTGCTGCTGGCCGCCAACTTCATCGTGGCCGTCTGGCTGCTCTTAGGCCTCGAGGCGCCGGCCGAGGCGGTCGCGCGCGAGCTGTTCGGTCCGATGATGTGCGTCCTGGCCGGCCTGGTCCTGGCGACGCATGGCCCCGGCCGCTGGTCGGCCGACGTCCGCCTGTTCGCCGACCGTTGAACCGAAGGCCGCGGCGCCCCATCTAGTCGGCTGTCGACGCGCCGCCGGTTTCGGGGCGCGGGACGACGAACGGCCTGCTTCGGGGGCGACGAGAGTGACCACGCGAACCATCCTGTTCGACAGCCCCTTCCTGCTGGGCTTCGACCACACCCGGGCCCTGATCGACCGGGCCGCCCGCGCCGCGGGCGAAAGCTACCCGCCCTACAATGTCGAACAGCGCGGCGAACGCGGCGTGCGCATCACGCTCGCGGTGGCCGGCTTCGGCCCCGACGACCTGGCGATCACCCTCGAGGGCCGCCAGCTGACCATCGCCGGCAAGCGCGACGACGGCGGCAAGGCCGAACAGGCCTTCCTGCATCGCGGGATCGCCGGCCGCGGCTTCGTGCGCAGCTTCGTCCTCGCCGACGGGCTGGAGATCGACGGGGCCCGGCTGGAGCACGGCCTGCTCCACGTCGACATGAGCCGCCCGGAGGACGTCCCCGCCGTCCGGCGCATTCCTATCACGACGGCCTGAAACCGGCCGTTCGACCCGGCCGCCGCTTCAGGGGCCGAACCCAAGCGCCCTCAAGGCGTTAGTGCAGCATAAGGAGGCGGTCGCATGACGCCTGTGAAGATGACCCGAGCCGATTTCGCCGACCTCGGCGCCCCGGACCTCGTCTATGTGCGCAAGATTCGCGCCGCCGACGTGATCGAAGACGTCCCCCTCGCGGCGGCCAACGGCCTGTCGGTCGATCCCGAAGCCGTCCTCTACGCCGTCCACGGCGCCGACGGCGAGCGTCTGGCCGTCATGACCGACCGCGAAACCGCCTTCGCCACCGCCGTCGCCCACGAGCTGGAGCCCGTGTCGGTTCACTGACCAGCGCGCTCCGCCGGAGACGCCGGGCGCGTGTAAAGTGGCTAGTGATTAGTGGCTGCTGGTTCGCTGATGGCGAGCCGACGGGGCGCGATCGCTCTCGCATCAACCACTAATCACTAACCACTAACCACTAGTCGCCGCCGACGGCGACCTTCCGAGCGCGGTCAGTCGGCCGTCAGGCCGCCGTGGCCGGCGCGTCGTCGCGCACGAACAGGGCGCGGATGGCGTCGGCCGTGTGAGCCTGGCGCAGATGTTCGCGCATCTCCGGCGAACGCAGGGCGCGCGA
>NZ_JBNFOJ010000295.1:0-3343 GCF_057364705.1 Brevundimonas sp. CURTG3B2_SDJG | reverse complement strand
CACTGGGCCCGGGACCCGAGGCCCCGATCAGCCCGGACCTCCTCGGCGCCCAGCGACCGGCGCGTCCGGCGCGGCGGCGGACCGCTCGGTCAGCGGGAACAGCCACTGGATGAAGTCGCTGGTTACGCTCCAGCGCCGCGTCGTCCATCGCCAGGACGTCGAAAACCGTGCGCCCGCGCGCGTCGCGCCCCTCGCCCTCCAGGAAGGCGAGGACGGGGAACCGCGGCGCCTCCACCCGGCCGGATCCTAGGCGGCCTTGTCCCAGTTCAGCACCACCTTGCCCGACTGGCCCGACTTCATGGCCTCGAAGCCCTCGCGGTACTTCTCGTAGCTCATCTGGTGGGTGATCAGCGGCTGCAGGTCCAGCCCGGCCTTCAGCAGGCCCAGCATCTTCCTCCAGGTGGTGAACATCTCGCGGCCGTACACGCCCTTGATGGTCAAGGCCTTCAGGATGATCGTCCCCCAGTCGGTCTCCATCGGCTTGGACGGAATGCCCAGCAGCGCCATGCCGCCGCCCATGATCAAGGTGTCGACGCACTGCTTAAAGGCGATGGGCGAGCCCGACATCTCCAGCGCCACGTCGAAGCCGACCTTCAGGCCCAGCTCGTGCATGACGTCCTTCAAGTCTTCCTTGGTGGTGTTCACCGTGCGCACGCCCGGCGCCACCTTCTGGGCCAGTTCCAGGCGGAAGTCGTTGATGTCGGTCAGCACCACCGTCCGGGCGCCCGCGTGCCGCGCGACGGCGGCGGCCATCATGCCGATGGGGCCGGCGCCGGTGACCAGCACGTCCTCGCCCAGCAGGTCGAACTGCTGCGCCGTGTGCACCGCGTTGCCGAACGGGTCCAGGATCGAGCCGATCTCGTAGGGCACGTCGTCGGGCAGCTCGATCACGTTGAAGGCCGGGGCCACCACGTATTCGGCGAAGGCGCCCTGGCGGTTCACGCCGATGCCGCGCGTGTCGGGGTCCAGGTGGAAGTGGCCGCGCGGGCGGCTTCCGAGTTCAGGTCGATGACGTGCCCCTCGGCCGAGACGCGCTGGCCGACCTTCAGGCGCCGGTCGACGTCCTTGCCGATGGCGACGATCTCGCCGGCGAACTCGTGGCCGGTGATCATCGGCACCGGCACGTTCTTCTGGGACCACTCGTCCCAGTTCCAGATGTGGATGTCGGTGCCGCAGACAGCGGTGCGGTGCACCTTGATCAGCACGTCCTCGTCGCCCGCGACCGGGATCGGCGCGTCGATCAGCTCCAGCCCGACTTCCGGCTTCGTCTTGGCCAGGGCCTTCATGGTGTCGGTCATGTGCAACTCCCTACGTCGTCATTCCGGGGCGCTCGAAGAGCGAACCCGGAACCCAGGACCGCCGCGCCGCTTGTGAACCTGCCGTCCAGCCCAGTCCCCTGGGTTCCAGGTTCCGCTGCGCGGCCCTGGAATGACGGTAAGAAACCTAGATCACGCCCAGTTCTTTCCCCGCCGTCTTGAACGCCGCCACCGCCTCGTCAATTTGTTCGAAGGTGTGCGCCGCCGACATCTGGGTGCGGATGCGGGCCTGGCCGCGCGGGACCACCGGGAAGCTGAAGCCGATCACATAGACCCCCAGCTCCAGCATCCGCGCCGCCATGTCCTGGGCCAGCTTGGCGTCGCCCAGCATCACCGGGATGATCGGGTGCTCGCCCGGCAGCAGGTCGAAGCCCGCCTCGGTCATCGCCGCGCGATACCGGGCGGCGTTGGCGAACAGCTGGGTCCGCAGGCGGTCGCCCTCCTCGCCCCCGGCGATCCGGATCGCCTCCAGCGACGAGCCGCAGACGGCCGGCGACAGGGCGTTCGAGAACAGATACGGCCGCGCGCGCTGCTTCAGCAGTTGGACCACCGGGGCCGTGGCGCAGATGAAGCCCCCCATCGCCCCGCCCAGCGCCTTGCCGAAGGTGCCGGTGACGAAGTCGACCTTGACCCCGTGGTGGGCGAACGAACCCTTGCCTTGCGGCCCCAGGAAGCCGGTGGCGTGGCAGTCGTCGACCATGATCAGGGCGTCGTACTTGTCGGCCAGCGCCCGGACGTCCTTCAGCCTGGCGATGTAGCCGTCCATCGAGAAGGCGCCGTCGGTGGCGATGACGATCTCGCGCGCGCCGTCGGCCCGGGCCTGCTTCAGCTGGGTCTCCAGGTCGTCCATGTCCGAGTTGGCGAACCGATAGCGCTTGGCCTTGCACAGGCGCACGCCATCGATGATCGAGGCGTGGTTCAGGCTGTCCGAGACGATGGCGTCCTCGGCCCCGAACAGCGGCTCGAAGATGCCGCCGTTGGCGTCGAAGGCGGCGGCGAACAGGATCGCGTCCTCGAAGCCCAGATAGTCGGCGATCGCCCGCTCCAGCTCCTTGTGGATGCCCAGGGTGCCGCAGATGAACCGCACCGAGGCGGTGCCCGCGCCATAGACCTCGGCCGCGTTGTTCCCCGCCGCGACCACTCGCTCCTCGCCGGCCAGGCCCAGGTAGTTGTTGGCGCAGAAGTTCAGGACGCCCCGGCCTCCGACCTGGATCACGGGCCCCTGGCGGGAATGGATCACGCGCTCGGGCTTGGTCAGCCCCTGGGCGTCGATGTCGGCGAGTTCCGCGGAGACGCGGGCATGGAAGGTCGCGGTCATGCGCGCTCCGCTACGCCGAATTCGCGCGCGTTTGAAGCCCTGGGATCTGCACTTTAGTTCCGCTCATCCCCGCGAAAGCGGGGACCCAGTGCTTTGGGCGATGGACCAGCGGAGCGGGACCGCCGCCCGCCGTCCATAAGCGCTGGAACGGGGGAAAAGAACTGAGTCCCCGCTTTCGCGGGGATGAGCGGAAGGCGAGCGAATGCGAAACCCTAAGCCGTCGGCTCCGGCGCGGGCCGCGGCGCGCCGGTCAGCGACCGGATCGGGCTGACCTGCACCCGGCCGCCGCAGGGGGTGAAATCCAGGTCCAGCGACACGGGCGAGGTGTCGCCCGGCGCCGTCACCCGGATCCGCTTGGCGGCCGGGCAGACCCGCTCGCCCTGCCCTTCGTGCGGGACCACGTTCCAGGCCAGCTCGAAGGCGGCCTTGGCCTGTGGAGCCAGGGTCACCGGCGCCGGCGCCTGGCCGGCGGTGAAATAGCTGCCCAGGGCCTGGTCCGTGCGGATGGCGGTCAGGTTGCGCCCCTGCCGGTCCTGCAGCGTCACCGCCGGATAGCCGGTCAGGGTGCAGGCCTGGGCCCCGATGTTCTGCAGGCCGATGTTGGCGACGCGGTTGCCCGCCCCGGCATCCCCGCCCTCGTTCGACAGCTTCAGCTGCGGCCCCTTGCACGGCGCGGCCGCCGGCAGGACGCCGCCCGGCGCGGGCTGGG
>NZ_JBNFOJ010000294.1:0-3375 GCF_057364705.1 Brevundimonas sp. CURTG3B2_SDJG | reverse complement strand
CCCCCGCTGGTCGCCCGGCTGCGGCTCGTGGATCAGGCGCAGGGGGCCGAGCGCCAGCGTCGTGACCACCCGTCCTGGCAGGGCGTCCAGCGCGCCGGCGAGCGCCGCCAGGTCGTGATTGCCCTCAAGCCAGACCCAGTCCCGCCCCGCCGCCAGCCGCGCGATACGGGCGTGGTCGTCCGTGGACAGACGCTCGACCGCCCTCGAGTCATGGAAACTATCGCCGAGCAGCACCACGACGGCCGGATCCAACGCCTCGATCTCGGCCTCCAGCTTGGCCAAGGTCGCCGGGCTGTCGTAAGGCGGCAGCATCTGGCCGCGGGCGGCGAAGGCCGAGCCCTTCTCCAGGTGGAGATCCGAGGCGATCAGGGTCCGGCGCCCCGCGACCCACAGCGCGCCCGAGCAGCGCAGCACGCAGGCCTCGCCGGCGACGCGTACCTTCAGCCCGCCGCAAGGGTGGCGGAACGGCGACAGGGCCTCGCGCAGGGCCGCGTTCACGCCGCGCCCTCCAACCGAGGCGGCGCATCGGCCATGATCTCGGCCACCAGCGCCTCCTCCGAGAACTCCAGAGCGCTTTCCGACAGGATCATCTCGGCCGCCCCGCCGCCGACCCGTTCACGCCCGATCTGCACCAGCACCGGCACGCAGAAGGGCGAGGGTCCCTCCAGCGCCTTCAGCACGATCCTGCCCTGGATCCGTGACAGCATTTGGCCCAGCCGCGCCACGTCGAGCAGGCCCGAGGCCGCATCGGCTCGCGCGGTCTTCAACAGCAGGTGGTCGGGCTGGTGCCGGCGCAGCACGTCGTAGATCAGGTCGGTCGAGAACGTCACCTGCCGCCCGGTCTTCTCGGCCCCCGGCTGGCGCTGCTCGATCAGACCCGAGATCAGGGCGCACTGGCGGAAGCTGCGCTTCATCATGAAGCTCTCCTCCAGCCAGCTTTCCAGGTCGTCGCCCAGCATGTCCGGCTCGAACAGGGCGTCCAGGTCCAGCCGGTCCATCGGAGCGATCGACCAGATCGCCAGGGAGTAGTCTGTCACCACGAACCCCAGCGGCCCGACGCCGGCGCGATCCAGCCGCCGGGTCAACAGCATGGCCAGGGTGGTGTGGGCGCTGCGCCCCTCGAACGGATAGGCCACCAGGAAATGCCGCGAGCCGCGCGGGAAGGTCTCGACCAGCAGGGTGTCGGCGCCGGGAATCGACGACCGCTCGGCCTGCAGCTCCAGCCACTCCTGCACGTCCGGCGGCAGGACGCGCCAGTGATCGCGATCCTCGACCATCGCCCGGACCCGGGCCGCCAGCGAGGTTCCCAGCGGGAATTTCTGCCCGCCGTAGGACGGGATCTTCGGCGTCTTGTCGAAGGCCGGCGAGACCAGGGCGTCCATCCCGTCGATCCCCTGAAAGGCCCAGACCCGCCCGGCGAAGACGAACGTGTCCCCCGTGGTCATCTGTTCGAACATCCACTCCTCGGCCTCGCCGATCTTGCGCCCGCCGATCAGGTGACGGCCGCGCCGCGACGCCTGGCGCACGTTCAGATTGGCCGCCGAGACGATCGCGCCCACGTTCATCCGGTGACGTTGGGCCGTCACGGCGTTGCGCACCTTCCACCGTCCGTCCTGGGTCCGCACGATACGGGCGAACCGCTCGTAGTTCCGCAGTGCGTAGCCCCCCGTGGCGACCAAATCGACCACCTCCTCGAACGCGTCATAGCCCAGGGTCCGGTACGGCCCGCAGCCGGTGATCTCCGCATACAGTTCGTCGAGCGCGAACGGCTCGGAGCAGGCGCAGCCCATCACGTGCTGGGCCAGCGTGTCCAGGGTGCCTGTGTGCGTCGGCTCCCAGTCGAAGGCGTTTTCGGCCACCGCCTCACGCGCCGCTTGGCATTCCAGCATCTCGAACCGGCTGGCCGGGACCATCAGGGCGCGAGAGGGTTCGTCCAGCCGGTGGTTGGCCCGGCCGATCCGCTGCACCAGCCGACTGGCTCCCTTCGGCGCCGCCAACTGAATCACCAGGTCCACGTCGCCCCAGTCGATCCCGAGGTCCAGCGTCGAGGTGCAGACCACCGCCCGCAGATCGCCACGCGCCATCGCCGCCTCGACCTTGCGCCTCTGCTCGGCCGCCAGCGAGCCGTGATGAAGCGCGATCGCCAGGTCGTCGTCGTTGATCGCCCACAGCTCCTGGAAAACGAACTCGGCCTGCCAGCGCGTGTTGACGAAGATCAGCGTCATGCCCGAGCGCCTGATGGCGTCGTAGACCTCCGGGATCGCATGCACCCCGGTGTGCCCCGCCCACGGCACCCGGCCCTCCGAGACCAGGACGTCCACGACCGGGGGCGCGCCGGGATCACCCCTCACGATCCGCACCCCTTCTTCCCCCGCGGGAGAAGGAAGCGCGTTTGGTCCCGGCTTCAGCCAATCGGCGATCATCTCCGGGTCGTCCACGGTCGCGCTCAGGGCCACGCGCCGCATCGCGGGCGCGAACCGCTGCAACCGCCCCAGGCCCAACGACAGCAAGTCGCCCCGCTTGCCGCTCCAGATCGCGTGCACCTCGTCCAGCACGACGCATCTCAGGTCAGCGAAATAGCTGCGCGCCCCCTCCCAGGCGCAGAACAGCGCCAGCTGCTCGGGCGTGGTCAGCAGGATGTCCGGCGGAAACTCACGCTGCCTCTGCCGCTTTGAGGCCTTGGTGTCGCCCGTCCGGCTCTCGACGTGGATATTCAGCCCGATCTCGCGGATCGGGGTCGTCAGATTGCGCTCGACGTCGGTGGTCAGGGCCTTCAGCGGCGACAGATAGAGGGTGTGCACCCCCGACCCCGGCCCGAAGGGGGCCGGCCGCGGCCCGCGTTCGCTCAACTCGATCAGCGAAGGCAGGAACCCCGCCAGCGTCTTGCCGCCCCCAGTCGGAGCCACCAGCAGCGCGTGCTCGCCGCGCTCGGCGGCCGCGACCATCTCCAACTGGTGCCGGCGCGCCGACCAGCCGCGCGCGGCGAACCAGTCCGCGAACAGCGGCGGAAGCGTTGCAGGAACGGCGGACGGCGTCACCCCGCGCCTATAGCATGTTCCCGTTCCGTTTCACCTCCCTACGCGCTATCTAGGGACGTGTCCGTCTCGCCCCTCACCGCCTCCTCCAGCCTCACCGGCGCCGAGCCCTGGCTGGCCCTGCCGCCGGCCTTGGCCGTGCCGCCGGGCGCGGGGGCGATCTGCGACGACGAAGGCGCGCGCCGGATCGGGCGTGGCGCGGCCGAGGGCGCCTTCACCACCGCTCCGGTCCTGGTCGCCCACGCCAGCCTGACCGCGCGCCGGCTGGGGATCGCGCCGCCGCCCAGGTCGCCGGACCTCCTGGATGTGCTCGAGCTGTTTTCGCCTTCGTCCGGCCCGC
>NZ_JBNFOJ010000293.1:0-3397 GCF_057364705.1 Brevundimonas sp. CURTG3B2_SDJG | reverse complement strand
GGCGGGCCGCCGGCGCCGCGCCGCAAGCCGGAGCGCCCTCGCGATGATGCTCTCCGACGTCTCCGTCCGCCGGCCCGTCATGGCCGCCGTGGCGGCCATCGTCCTGTGCGTCATCGGCGCGGCGGCCTTCTTCTTCCTGCCGGTGCGGGAGCTGCCCGACGTCGATCCCCCGATCGTCTCGGTCAACACCAGCTACGCCGGCGCCTCGGCCGAGGTCATCGAAAGCCGGATCACCGAGCCGATCGAGCAGCAGATCGCCGGCATCCAGGGCGTCGAGCGGATCAACTCGACCAGCCGCGACGGCCGTTCGAACGTCAACATCGAGTTCTCGCTGGACCGCGACATAGACGACGCCGCCAACGACGTGCGCGACCGGGTGTCGCGCGTCGTCGGCCGCCTGCCGGACCAGGCCGACCCGCCCGAGGTGGCCAAGGCCGACTCGGACAGCCAGCCGATCATCATCCTGTTCCTGCGCTCCAGCACCCTGAACCGGCTGGAGCTGACCGACTACGCCGACCGCTACCTGATCGACCGCCTGGCCACGGTGCCGGGCGCGGCCCAGGTGCAGATCTACGGCGAGCAGCGCTACTCGATGCGCATCTGGCTGGACGCCGCGGCCCTGGCCGCGCGCGGCCTGACCGTCACCGACGTCGAGACGGCCCTGACCAACCAGAACGTCGAGCTTCCGGCCGTTCGCTGGAATCCGGGCAGAAGGACTACACTGTCCGCGTCGCCCGCACCTACGCCCGCGCCGAGGATTTCCGCCAACTGCCGATCGGCACGCGCGGCTCGGCGTCCAACGCCGCCGCCTCGAACAACACCAGCGGCCAGGCGTCCAACGCCTCGGGCACGCCCAGCGGCGCGACCGGCGCGGTGCAGGGGCCGGCGTCCTACGTCACCCGGCTGGGCGACATCGCGCGGGTGGAGGAGGCGCCGGCCGAGGATCGGCGCCTGTTCCGCGGCAATGGCCTGGACCAGATCGGTCTGGCCGTCACCCGCCAGGCCCAGTCCAACGACCTGGCCATCTCCGAGGGCGTGCAGAAGATGATCGAGCAGATCCGCCCCAGCCTGCCTGAGGGCACGGAGCTGGTGGTCGGCTCGGACAACTCGGTCTTCACCAAGCACGCCATCGAGGAGGTGTGGATCACCATCGGCATCTCGATGGCGCTGGTGGCCCTGGTCAACTTCATCTTCCTGGGCACGCTGCGCGCCGCCCTGATCCCGTCGATCGTCGCGCCGATCTGCCTGCTGGCGACCTTCATCGTCCTGGCCCCGCTGGGCTTCTCGCTGAACCTGCTGACCCTGCTGGCCCTGGTGCTGGCCATCGGCCTGGTCGTGGACGACGCCATCGTGGTGACCGAGAACATCCAGCGCCGCATCGATCACGGCGAGCCGCCGCTGGTCGCCGCCGAACGGGGCGCGCGCCAGGTGTTCTTCGCCGTCGTGGCGACCACGGTCGTCCTGCTGGCGGTGTTCGCGCCCCTGCTGTTCCTGCCCGGATACGTCGGCCGCCTGTTCGTCGAACTGGCCGCCGCCATCGCCGCCGCCGTCGCCTTCTCGGCCTTCCTGGCGCTGAGTCTGTCGCCGATGCTGGCGTCCAAGATCCTGCGCCCGGCCACCACCGGCGGCTTCGTGGCCCGCCGCGTCGACTGGGCGATGGACAAGCTGCGCGAGTCCTACGGCGCCTCGCTGAACGCCCTGCTGGGCGTGCGCATGGCGGTGGTCGGCGTGGCCGGCCTGATCGTGCTGGTCGGGGCCGGGGCCACCGTGATGTTCCTGACCCTGCCCGACGAACTGGTGCCGCCCGAGGACCGAGGCCGCGTCCAGGTGCGCGTGCAGGGACCCGAGGGGGCCGGCTTCGACTACACCCGCCGCATTATGCTGGGGCTCGAGCCGATCCTGGCCGAGTACAAGGCCAACGGCGAGGCCGAGAGCTATCTGGTCTCGGCGCCCGGCTTCGGCGGCGGCGGCTTCAACACCGGCAACGGCAGCCTGGTGCTGAGCGATTGGTCGGTGCGCGACCGGTCGGCCGATGAGATCGCCCAGGAGCTGAACGGCAAGCTGCGCGGCCAGACCGACGCCCAGGTCAACGCCTCCGTCCCCGGCGCCTTCCAGCGCGGCGGCGGCAACTCCAACTCGGTGGAGATGATCGTCACGGGCCCCGAATACGAGGCCATCTACAACTGGCTGCAGCCGGTCCTGGCCCGCTCGCTGGAGAACCCGGGCTCTCGCGTCCCCGCCTGAACTACGAGCCCAACGCGCCGCGTCTGCTGGTCGACGTCGACCCCGAAAAGGCCGCGACCCTGGGGGTTTCCTCCCAAGCCATCGGGCGGACGCTCGAGACCATGTTCGGCTCACGCCGCGCCACCACCTATCTGCGCGGCGGCCAGGAGTACGACGTCATCCTGCAGACCCAGCGTGACAATCGCCGCAACGTCGCCGACCTGGAGGCGCTCTACGTCAACACCGGTTCGGGCTCGCTGGTGCCGCTGTCGGCGGTGGTCACCACCCAGACCTCGGGCGACACGCCGGACCGCCGCCGCCTGGACCGTCAGCGCGCCATCACGCTCAGCGCCGACCTGAACCCGGGCACCACGATCGCCGACGCGGTCCAGTTCCTGAACCAGGTCGCGTCCGAGCAGCAGCAAGGCGTCGTCACCACCCAGTGGGGCGGCGCCGCGCGCGATCAGCAGGAGGCGGGCGGCGCGGTCGCCGCGGCCTTCGGCCTGGCCCTGCTGCTGGTCTTCCTGGTGCTGGCGGCCCAGTTCGAGAGCTGGATCACCCCGGCGGTTATCATGCTGACGGTGCCGCTGGCCGCCGCCGGCGGCCTGTTCGGCCTGACCATGGCGGGCTCCAGCCTGAACATCTACTCGCAGATCGGCCTGATCATCCTGATCGGGGTCGCGGCCAAGAACGGCATCCTGATCGTCGAGTTCGCCAATCAGCTGCGCGACCAGGGCCGCTCGATCCGCGAGGCGATCATCGAATCCTCCACCCTGCGCCTGCGGCCGATCATCATGACCTCGATCGCCACCGCCTTCGGCGCCCTGCCGCTGGTGCTGTGGCAGGGCGCGGGGGCCGGCAGCCGCCAGACCATCGGCGTGGTGATCTTCGCCGGCGCCATGTTCGCGACCCTGCTGACCCTGTTCGTGGTGCCTGTGATCTACGGCGTGCTGGCGCGCTTCACCAAGTCGCCGGAGTACACCGCCCGCAAGATCGAGGAGTGGGAGGCCAAGGAGGCGACGGCCAACGACCCTGTGCCGGCGGCGGCGGAGTAGGGCATCCCAGCCCGTCGTCATCCCCGGCGAAGGCCGGGCCCCAGCGGGCGCGCGGGAGCGCGAAACCTGTCACGCACGCTGTCGGCGGTCACATCGCCTTCCGCCCGCCTTCGCGGGCG
>NZ_JBNFOJ010000292.1:0-3397 GCF_057364705.1 Brevundimonas sp. CURTG3B2_SDJG | reverse complement strand
CGCGGCCGATCGCCGTCGCCCCCTCCACCACTTTCGTGGTCCCCCCTCCCCCTGTGGGGGAGGATCGCATCAGAGCTGCGTCATCAGGTGCTCGGCTCCGACGACACCTTGAACTCGCCGGGCTGCTCGACGTTCAGCTGCTCCACGACGCCGTCCTTGACGATCATCGAATAGCGCTGCGAGCGCTCGCCCATGCCGAAGCCCTTGGCGTCCATCGACAGGCCCAGCTGGCGGGTGAAGTCGCCGTTGCCGTCGCCCAGCATCAGGATGTCCTGTTTGCCGATCCCCTGGCTGTCGGCCCAGGCGCCCATCACGAAGGCGTCGTTGACCGATACGCAGGCGACCGTGTCCACGCCCTTGGCGGTCAGGTCCTCGCGATGGTCCTTGAAGCCCGGCAGATGGCGGGCCGAACAGGTCGGGGTGAAGGCGCCCGGCACGGCGAACAGGGCCACGGTCTTGCCGGCGAAGATCTCGTCGGTGCTGACCGGCTTGGGGCCGTCGTCGGTGGCCAGGGTCAGGTTGGCCGAGGGGATGCGGTCGCCGATCTGGACGGTCATGGCAGGCTCCGATGGATGTGTGGGATCAAACTCCCGGACCAGATAGGCGTTGCACGCGGTCTCGCCAACCGCCGATCCGACGCGCGGCCTTGCGCGCGCCGCACTCGCTTCCGATGATAAGGCCATGGACGACTTCCAGGACCTCACCGGCCGCCTGCTGGTGGCCATGCCCGGCATCGACGACCCGCGCTTCGAGCACGCCGTCATCCTGATCTGCGCCCACGGCCCGGATCACGCCATGGGCCTGCGGCTGGACCGTCCCGCGCCCGGCGTCGACCTGAAGGCCGTCCTGTCCAAGCTCGAGACCCCGGCCCCGGACGCCGCCGCCCAGCGCGCCGTCCTGGTCGGCGGCCCGGTCGAGCGCGAGCGCGGCTTCGTGCTCCACACCGACGACTGGATGGCCCCCGACGCCTCCATGCCCTTCGGCGACGGCCTGGCCATGACCGGCACGCGCGAGGCCCTGGCGGCCATGGTCGATCCCGTCGGCGGTCCCCGCAACTCCGTCCTGATGCTCGGCTACGCCGGCTGGGGCGAGGGCCAGTTGGAGGATGAGCTGGGCGACAACGTCTGGCTCACCGCCGACGCCGATCCCGCCCTGATCTTCGATCCCGACTACGCCGGCAAATGGGGCCGGGTGGTCGCCACCCTGGGCGTCGATCCCGGCCAGTTGTCAGGGCAGAGCGGACGGGCCTGAGTCCGACGACGTACTCTCAGACTTGACACCCGCCTTGTCGCATCATACGGAACCATATAGTTCCAGAACTTATTGGTTCCGTATGATGCGATCTGATCTCGACACCACCTTCGCGGCGCTGGCGGACCCTACCCGGAGGGCGATCCTCTCTCGCCTCGTTCTGGGTGAAGCTTCCGTTGGGAAACTCGCCGAGCCGTTCGACATGAGCGTGCGCGCCGTCTCCAAGCATGTCGGCGTTTTAGAAGCCGCCGGCCTGATCACCCGCGGCCGCGACGCCCAGCGACGGCCAAGCCGCCTCAGCGTCATTCCGTTGCGCGAGATCGACGATTGGTTGGGCGAGTATCGCCGCCTGTGGAACGACCGGTTCGACCGGCTCGAGACCCGCGTCAACACACAGATGGAGGAGTTGTCCAATGAGTCCGGCGACTGACCCCAAACCCGACAGCCACGCCCTTTCGATCCAGCGCGCCTTCGCGGCCCCGGCGGGAATTGTGTTTCGGAATTGGATCGACCCCGAGGCGCTGGCCGCCTGGTTCGCACCCGATGGCTTCACGACCACCCGCGCCGAGGCTGATCCTCGTCCCGGAGGCGGCTGGCGGGTCGATTATGTCTCCAGGGAGGGCCGTCTCCATACTGAGTGGGGTATCTTCCGTACGGTCGAGCCGGCCCGAAAATTGGTCTTCACGCTCATTCAGAGCAGCGACGGACGCTCAGGCCCGGAGACGGTGGTGACGGTGACCTTCGCCGACAACGAAAACGGCGCGGTCATGGATTTCCACCAGACCGGATATCGGACGGCCGATCATCGCGACGCCAACGGCCAGGGCTGGGACGAATGCCTGCGCAAGCTGGATCGCCTCGTCGCCGACGAGGTTGCCGAAGGAGAGATCCGCACGCTGTTCGCCGACTGGTTCGACGCGGCCTCGGCCAAGGACCTCGACGCCGCCATGCGCCCGCTCGCCCGGGACATCGTCTCATACGAGCACGATACGCCCCTCGCCCACATCGGCGCGGACCGGGTGCGCGAAGTGTGCCGGAAAGGGTTCGAGCTCGCCCCCAAGGCGTTTCGCTGGGATGTCCCCGACCTTCAGGTGATCGTCCGTGAGGACCTGGCGGTGACCTGGGGCCTGAATCACATGCGATCGACGGACTCATCGGACGCCGGGTTCGAAAGTTGGTCCCGCGGCACCCGGGTGTTCAGACGGATCGACGGACGTTGGCGGATGATCCACCAGCATGTCTCGTATCCCTATGATCCTGTGACCGGCGCCGCAATCACGGACCTGCGTCCCTGAGGGCCGTCTCTAGGCCGACCGCGCCTTCAGCGGCGCTGCGCCGTCGGCGAGGGATTCGTTCAGATAGACCTCGGCGCCCTGGGCCGGCAGCGCCTGGGCGTAGCCGAAGCCCTGGCCGTAGTGGCACTGCGCTTCGAGAAGCAGCTTGGCCAGGCCGGCGTTCTCCACGCCCTCGGCGACCACCTCCAGCGACAGGTCGCGGCCCAGGTTGACCACCGACTTGACGATCTTGGCCGAGCCCTCGTCCTTGTCCATGGTCAACACGAAGTAGCGGTCGATCTTCAGGGTGTCGAAAGGCAGCTTGGCCAGGTAGCTCAGCGACGAGAAGCCGGTGCCGAAATCGTCCAGCGCCAGCGACGCTCCGGCGTCCCGCAGCTTCTTCAGCGTCTCGGCCGCGCGCGTGGTGTCGCGCATGATGTCGCCCTCGGTGACCTCCAGCTTCAGCGCACCCTTGGGCAGGCCCGCCTCCTGGATGATCCGGGCGACGTCCTCGACCAGGTTGGGCCGCTCGATCTCGCCGACCGACAGGTTGACGCTGCAGAACAGCTTGCCCGCCGAAGGGTGGCGCTTGATCCATTCGGCCAGCTGCCGCGCCGAGGCGCGCATCATCAGCAGGCCCAGCTCGTTCATCAGGCCCATCTCGTCGGCCAGGCCCAGGAACTCGTCGGGCGGCACCAGGCCCCGCTGCGGGTGCAGCCAGCGCGCCAGCGCCTCGAAGCCCGCCACCGCCCCGGTCTTCAGGTTCACGATCGGCTGGTAGAAGGGCTCGATCTCGCCGCGCACGAAGGCGTTGCGCAGATCGGCTTCAAGCGCCAGCCGGGACAGGCTGTCGCTCTCCAGCCGCGCGATCT
>NZ_JBNFOJ010000291.1:0-3411 GCF_057364705.1 Brevundimonas sp. CURTG3B2_SDJG | reverse complement strand
CGAGCCGCCCCAGCCGCCGCGCGATCTCGGGCGTGACCGCCTGGCGCGCCGCGTGCCTCAGCGCCCGATCCTCCAACGCCGAGGACCCCTTGTCGATCTGGAAGTCCACGCCGTTCAGCCGGCCCACCGCATGGCCCTCGACCACCACCTCGCCGTCGTCCGCCACCTCGGCGACGGCGTCGCCGCGCACGTTCAGGGCCTGCATCAGGGCGGTGGTGCGCCGGTCGACGAAACGGGCGGTCAACCGGTCGTGCAGCACGTCGGAAAGCCGCTCCTCCAGCGCCTTGGTCCGATCGCGCCAGCCTTGCGCCTGGTCCAGCCAATCCGGGCGGTTGGCGATGTAGCTGAGGGTGCGCACGCCGCTCAGTCGGGCCGACAACTGGTCGATCTGGCCGTCGTCGCGGTCCAGGCCGGCGAAGCGGGGCGCGATCCAGTCGTCGGTCAGCCGGCCACGCCGGCCGGTGAGCGCCTGGAAGATCTCCTTGGCCAGGCGGCCATGCTCGTCCAGCGTGGTCTTCTGGAAGTCCGGCAACTGGCACGCCTCCCACAGGCGCATGATCGCGCCGCGGGAGCGGCCGACCCGGGCGACCTCCTCGTCCTTGGCCAGGCGCCGCAGCAGGGTCTCGTCGAGGGCCGGTTCGGTCAGCTTCAGGCCGCGCGCGCCGGGCGTCACGGTCAGCGAACGCATCAGGCCGGGCAGGGTGTCGAAGTCCAGGCGGGCGTTGCGCCACTCGGCCGCCTCCAGCGGGTCGAAGCGATGCTCGACGACCTGCTCGACCAGATCGGGATCCAGCTCCAGCGCCTCGCCGGTGACGCCGAACGTCCCGTCCCGCAGGTGACGGCCCGCGCGGCCGGCGATCTGACCGATCTCGTGCGCATGCAGCCAGCGGGTGCGCCGCCCGTCGAACTTCCGCAAGCCCGCGAAGGCGACATGGTCCACGTCCATGTTCAGCCCCATGCCGATGGCGTCGGTGGCGACCAGGAAGTCGACCTCGCCGGACTGGAACAGCTCGACCTGGGCGTTGCGGGTGCGAGGGCTCAGGGAGCCCATGACCACCGCCGCACCGCCGCGCTGGCGGCGGATCAGTTCGGCGATGGCGTAGACTTGGTCGGTCGAGAAGGCGACGATGGCGCTGCGCCGGGGCAGGCGGGTCAGCTTCTTGGAGCCGGCGTAGCTGAGCATGGACAGCCGCTCGCGAGACACGATCTCGACGTCCGGGATCAGCGAGCGGATCAGGCGCGCCGCGGTCCCGGCGCCCAGGAACATGGTCTCGTGGCGGCCCCGCGCGTGCAGCAGGCGCTGGGTGAAGACGTGCCCTCGCTCCGGATCGGCGATCAGCTGGATCTCGTCGACCGCCAGGAATTCCACCGTCCGCTCCAGCGGCATGGCCTCGACGGTGCAGACGAAGAAGTGCGCGCGGGGCGGGACGATCTTCTCTTCGCCGGTGATCAGGGCCACGGCGGAGGCGCCGCGCCGCTTGACGATCCGGTCGTAGATCTCGCGCGCCAGCAGCCGCAGCGGCAGGCCGATCATGCCCGAGGCGTGCCCCAGCATCCGCTCGACGGCCAGATGCGTCTTGCCGGTGTTGGTGGGCCCCAGGATCGCCGTGACGCGCGATGGAGCCTGGCCTGTGCCTCGATCACTCATGAGACTGGAAAGGTGGCGTGCGCGGGGATGTTCCTCAAGCCGGACCCCGATTCCGGGACCGGAGTAAACGGGGGGCGGTGTTCGGGTGGAACAGGCGCGAAACGAATCAGGACCGAATCATCGACACGGCCCGATTCGGGATTTGTTCCCTACAAGATATTGTATCTTAAGGGCGATTAACCACAACTCATTTCTTGATCCCCGGTCGCCGGCGGGACGGGGAAATTCGAAAGGCGGAAGTTTTCCATCGGCCCCGCTTCCGTCGCGCTTTCCGCTCCGCTAGTTCAGCCGGCGACGGCCCCGTAGCTCAGCTGCATAGAGCAAGGCTTTCCTAAAGCCGAGGTCGCAGGTTGGAGTCCTGCCGGGGTCGCCAGTCCGTCCAGATCAGCCCGTCGCCGACGCGCCGTCCTTGGCGAAGATCGACGGCATGCCCCGCCGGACATGGGCGGCCAGGACCGCGAGAGCGATGCAGGCCGCGCCGACGGCGATGTAGACCGGGCCCGGCGGGTTCAGGCCGATGAAGACGGGCGCGACGACCGCCGCCGACATCGCCAGGGCCGTGAGCGCGCGTGACGGCAGGAACAGCCAGAGCATGGCCACGCAGACCGCGCCCAGGTCGCGCATGCCCCGGAGAATGGACCATTGGTCGATGTTCACCGGCACCAGATGATGGGTCTGGTACAGCCAGCCCGCGCCGGTGATGGCGGCGATCGACAGCAGGCCGAACACGACCAGTCTCACCATGTCTGGACCTCGCGGTTGATCCCGGACGAACGGGACGGAAGGAGCGAGCGGGAAGGTGGGCGGAAACCTTCGAAGGCGAAAGGGGGCGGGGCGACTTTCTGGCGCGACGCCCGACTGACCGGCCGGTCGGACCCGCTTTTGCCTCTGTGCAGCGGGACTGGAGCCTGCCAGAACGGCCCGGAGGAGCCGATGCGGGCAGGAGCGACAGCGTCGCCGCGACGGGCTTGGACGCCACTCAGGAAGACAGGCGGGGATCGAGATGAGCATGCGGACCTTCCTGGCCTCCCTCGGCATGCGGCCCGGGCGCTCCAGCCGCGCGCGCGCGATCCGAAGCCTGCCGGATCGGCAGCTGATGGAGACGGTGTTCATCCCCGCCCTGGCCGCCGAGGGCGGTCGGATCCTGTGGGTCGGGGTGCGCGAGTACACCTTGGACGACTATGCCCTGCTGGAGGCCAGCGGGGGCGAGGTCTGGACCACCGACATCGATCCCAAGGCCGAGCGCTGGGGTCGCCAGGGGCGGCACAGGACCGGAGACGTGGGCGCGGCGGACGCCCTGTTCGCCGACCAGACGTTCGACGCGGTGGTCTGCAACGGGGTGCTGGGCTACGGCGTCGACGAACCGGAGCACCAGGCCCGCACCTTCGGGGCGCTGGCGGCGCTGATCCCGTCTGGAGGGCGCCTTCTGCTGGGCTGGAACACCGACAAGATCGCCGATCCGCTGGCGACCGGACTGCACCGGCCGTGGTTCGAGGCCGAGCCCTTCGCTGGCCAACCGGCGCGGACACCCTTCGCCGAGGTCACCCACGTCTACGACTGTCTTCGCCGCACCGGGGCCCCCGCCGCCTGACCCGCGAGTCGTCGAAAAGACGCCCGTGCCGGCCGACGAAGCCGCGTCCAGCCGGCCGTCGCAAAAGGCGAATCTCGCGACCGTCAGATTTTCGATGCGGAGACGCCGCTCCGAGGGAGAGCGGATGCGGTCAGGCGATCCGGGCCGAGCGCGCGCCGGACCGGGCCGCCAA
>NZ_JBNFOJ010000290.1:0-3414 GCF_057364705.1 Brevundimonas sp. CURTG3B2_SDJG | reverse complement strand
CACCGGGGCGCGTGGACGACGGCGCGGCGCGGCGGGACGGCGTCGCGACGCCTTCTCGGCCGCGGCGGCCTGCTGAGCGGGCCCGGCGCTTTTCGGCCTGGGGCTGCATCACGAAGACGCTGTAGACGACCAGCATGATCGCCGCGATCACCAGGAAGATGGTCGTGTTGCGGCTATTGTCGTGAGGGGGCATGGAGATCAGGAATCCTGGCCGGCGGGCGCGGGCGGTGAAGGCGCGACTTGGAGCGCCGGCCGCGGGGTCGCGAGCCTTGTAAGCGCCGATTTCACATCGTCAAGCAGACGGTCCCACGGACGGTCCGCCGTACCCATGCGGGCGATGAAGACATAGTCGCTTCCGGCGACGGCCAGATGCGGCGCAAGCGCGCGGGCGGCCTCGCGCAGCCGGCGCTTGGCGCGGTTGCGGATCACCGCCCCGCCGATCTTGCGGGTGGCGGTGAACCCCAGGCGGACCGTGGGGTCGCCGTCGCCGCGGTCCAGCCGCTGAACCACCACGCGCCGCGCGCCTCGGAAACGCCTTTCGCGGCCGCCAGGAACTGGGGCCGCGACTTCAGGCGTTCGATTTTCAGAAGGTCGCTCATCATTCCTCCCCCTTGGGGGAGGGGGACCGCGAAGCGGTGGAGGGGTCTGTCCGCCTCACCGGTTCCTGTGGCCGACGCCCCTCCACCATGCTGCGCATGGTCCCCCCTCCCCTGGAAGGGGAGGAACGGGAGACTTAGGCCGTCAGGCGCTTGCGGCCCTTGGCGCGACGACGCGCGACGATCTTCTGACCGTTCTTGGTGGCCATCCGCGAACGGAAGCCGTGACGGCGCTTGCGCACGAGTCGCGACGGCTGATAGGTCCGCTTCACGGTCGGCTCCTAAGAAATAAGACAGGTGGACGACGGAACGCGTCCGCCGCAGGAAGGGCGGGCGTATAAGGGGACGGGCCCGCGGAGTCAACGCCGTATGAGCCCGGCGAGCGCCCGACCCGGAGAGAGAATGGACCGCCTGAAGCGCTTTCTGCCCCTGATCGTCCTGGCGGCCGTGATCGCCCTCATCTTCGGCATGGGGTGGAACCGGTACCTGTCGCTGGACACGATCCGCGACCACGGCGCCGAGTTCCGCGCCTTCACCGCCCAGAACTATGTCTTGAGTCTGCTGCTGCTGATGGCGCTGTTCGCCGTCCTGACCGCCAGCGTCGTCCCGGGTGTATTCTTCGTGACCATCACCGCCGGCTATCTGTTCGGCCCGTGGGTCGGCGGGGTTTCGACCTCCATCGCGGCCACGCTCGGGGCGCTGATCGTCTATGGTGTCGCCCGCACGGCGCTGGGCCGGAGCCTTCGCGAGAAGGCCGAGCGGGACAGGGGCATGATGCAGAAGGTCTGCGCGGCCATCGACAAGGACACGTTCTGGTACGTGCTGGCTTCGCGCCTGGCCGTGGTGGTGCCGTTCCACATGATCAACGTCGCCGCCGGGGTGATGGCGGTGAAACTGCGGCCCTACACCGTCGCGACCGTCATCGGCCTGCTGCCGGCCCACACCATCTACTGCTGGATCGGGGCGCGGCTGAACACCCTGCTGGCCACCGACCCCGACCCGGACTTCCAGGCGCTGTTCGGCCAGTTCTGGGCCCCCATGCTGGGCGTTTTCGTGCTGGCGGTGGTGCTGCCGTTCGGCTTGAAAGGCTTGCAGGGGGCGCTGGGGCGAAGGGCGACATGATGAACGGCGCAGCCTGTGGGCCCAGCTTCGCGTTAGGAGCGGCATGATCCGGCTGCGCGCCCTGCTGACCGTCGTTCGCAAGGCCTTTCGCGCGCCCGACGACTGGCGCGAGCGGCTGCGCTTCCATGCGCCCGACGCCCTGGCCTGGCGGCTGCTGGCGCTGACGTTCGTCTTCGCCGTCGTGGTCGAGATCCTGATCATCGCCCCCAGCGCCGCCAGCTTCCACGAGCGCTGGCTGCTGGATCGGCTGCAGTCGGCGGAGCTAGCCTCGGTCGGCGTCGAGGCCCTGCCCTATTCGGCGGTCGAGGACGACGTGGCGGAGCAGCTGCTGGCCATCGGGGGGGTGCAGGCGGTGGTGGTCGGCAACCAGGGCGTCCGCAGCCTGCTGCTGCGCGCGCCCAACCTGCCCCGCGCGCCGGAGCTGATCGACCTGCGCCAGCATCGCCCCCTGGCCCGGCTGGCGGACCCCTGGCGCACCCTGTTCGGCCATCCCGACCGTTCGATCCGGGTCCAGGCGCGCCCCCGCTACCGCTCGGGCGACTTCATCGAGATCCTGGCCCCGGCCGAACCGCTCAAGCGGGAATTGCGCGCCTTCCTGCTGAACAGTCTCCTGACCTCGCTGTTCGTGTCGCTGGTGGCCGGCGGCCTGCTGTACGGCGGCCTCGCCTTCCTGGTGCTGCAGCCGCTCAGACGGGTGACCCGCTCGATCGAACATTTCGCCGAGGACCCGGAGAGCGAAGGCGATCCGCCCAGCGACCGCCAGGACGAGATCGGCCGGGTCGAGCGCGAACTGGCCCGCATGCAGGAGGAAGTCCGTCATTCGCTGCGGTCGCGGGCCCGCCTCGTGGCGTTGGGCGAAGCGGTGGCCAAGATCAATCACGACCTTCGCAACATGCTGACCTCCGCCCAGATGGCTTCGGAGCGGTTGGCCGGATCGCCCGACCCGCAGGTGGCCAAGGCCCTGCCGCGGCTGGAGCGGGCCCTGGGCCGGGCCGCCGCCCTGTCGCGCAATGTGCTGGAGTACGGGCGTAGCGAGGAGCCGCCGCCCCAGAAGACCCGCCTTCCCCTGGCCGCCGCCGTGGCCGCGGCGGGCGAAGACGCCGGCCTTTCCCCCGAGGGCGTGCGGTTGATCCGCACCATCCCGGCTCGTTTCACCGTGCTGGCCGACCCCGACCAATTGCACCGGGTGCTGGTCAATCTGATGCGCAACGCCCGTCAGGCGATAGAGGCCGATCCCGCGCGCCCCGACGGCCGGGGCACGGTGCGGGTCACCGCCTCGGCCGACGACGGCGATTGCGTGATCCGGGTCGCGGACGACGGACCGGGCATTCCGCCGCGAATCTCCGAGCGGCTGTTCGAAGCCTTCGTCAGCGGCCGCGCCTCGGAAGGGACGGGTCTGGGCCTGACCATCTCGCGTGAGCTGGCCGAGAACGGCGGCGGGTCCCTGGCCCTGGTCGAGACTGGGCCTTCGGGCACCACGTTCGAGCTGCGCCTGCCCCATTGAGCGAAATCGCGCGAACGGCGTTATGATTCGCGAACGGCCGCGAAACGGCTCAGCTTGCGCGCGACCGATCCCGCTTCAGGAGGCCGCCATGATCCGTCTGACCCTCGCCTGCGCCGCCGTCCTGATGCTGGCCGCCGCGCCCTCGGCCGCCCCAGTCCGGCAAGCCCGTCCCGGGCGCCCCGCGCCGCAATC
>NZ_JBNFOJ010000289.1:0-3429 GCF_057364705.1 Brevundimonas sp. CURTG3B2_SDJG | reverse complement strand
TTGCCGCGCCAGCTCGGCGCCCGAGACGGTCGGCCGCCCCTTCACCCGCTTCCTCGCCCGGCTGGCCAGCTGGCGCGCCGCCTCGGGCGTGCGCTCCACGATCGGCGCGATCTGGTCGAACGGCAGGTCGAACATGTCATGCAGCACGAAGGCGATCCGCTCGGCCGGGGGCAGGGTCTCCAGCACCACCAGCAGGGCCAGGCCGATCGATTCGGCCAGCAGCGCCTCCTGCTCCGGATCCGGGGCCCGATCCGGCGTACGGGCGGCCGCGCCGTCCTCCAGGGCGTCCTCTCGCCGGGCGCGGCGCGACCGCAACTGATCCAGGCAGATGCGGGCCGTGGTCGTCGTCAGCCAGCCCTCCAGGTTGGCGACCGCGGACAGGTCGGCCCTCTCGGCCCGCAGCCAGGCCTCCTGCACCGCGTCCTCGGCCTCGGCCGCCGATCCCAGCATCCGATAGGCCACGCCCATCAGCCGGTCGCGGGCGGCCTCGAACCGGCCCGCCAGACGATTTTTCGCGTCCATCGTCACACTCCGTCGTCGCGCGTCGTCATGGCTGTGACGAACGAAGTCGGCCCGATGTGACAGCGGGCCGGCGACGGCGTCTCCGATCCTTCCCCGTCCTCCTGGAGACCTTTCGATGCAAGCCCGAATGAAAAGCCCCGCCGCCGTCCTGCCCGACACCCAGCAGGCCATCCAGGTCCTGAGCGGATCGGCGTTCCAGTCCGGCGCCCCCGCCGGGATCCTGCACCTGGCCCACCTGCGCGCCAGCCAGATCAACGGTTGCGCCGCCTGCGTCGTCTACGGCGTCAAGGAGATGCGCAAGGCCGGCGAGACCGAGGAGCGCCTGGCGGCCGTCGCCGTCTGGCGCGAAGCGCCCTGGTTCACCGACGCCGAGCGCGCCGCCCTGGATCTGGCGGAGGCCGCCACCCGTCTGGCCGACAATCCCCACGGCGTGCCCGACGACGTCTGGAACGAGGCCGCGCGGCATTTCGACGAAAAGGCCCTGGCCGGGCTGATCCTGTGGATCGCCACTTCGAACCTCTTCAACCGCCTGAACGCCACCGTCCGCCTGCCGGCCGGCGCGCCCTGGTACTGAGGCCCGGCCGCCGAAGGCCATGGAACTTCCCGGCCGCGACCGCGTAAAGCGGAACCATGGCCTTCAGCACCGTGCCCGCAGAGGAAGCCGTCGTCCCCCAGGACGTCACGCCCGACGGCATCCAAGGGACGGAGCGGCCCCTGGTCTGCGCCGTCAATCATGGACGGGACCGCGAGCGCGACGGCCGCACGACCGTGGTGGTCATGCAGCCCTTCGGCTACCGCCGCCGGTCGTCCGGCCGCACCATCTGGGTGCCGGCGACCTATGTGACGGACTTCGCCTCCATCCCGCGCGTCGGCCGCTGGCTGATCCCGCCGTTCGGCCGCCACGCCATCGCCGCGGTCGTCCACGACTGGCTCTATTCGGTCGGCGAGCCGGGCCACCGGGGCGAGGCGGACGACGTCTTCCGCGAGGCGCTGGACGAACTGGGCGTGGATGTGGTCCGGCGCAACGTGATGCATCGCGCGGTCAGCAGCTTCGGCGCCGGCGGCTACGCTCGCGCCGAGGCGACCTGGCCGACCCAGTTCATGGATTGGCGCACCGGCGACACCCTGCCGCCGCCGGCCCCGCGCGAGGCCTTCTTCGGCGACGGCGAGCCGGCGGTCATCGCGCGGGTGACCTCGCAGTCCCCGGCCAATTGCACGGTCTGAAATTTTCCGCTCATCCCCGCGAAAGCGGGGATCCAGTTCTGTCATTGAACCGCCGGCGCTTCAGGACAACAGCAGGCGCAACCTCGGTCTCACCGGATCACCCAAAACACTGGGTCCCCGCTTTTCGCGGGGATGAGCGGATCAGTGGAAGCCCTAGATCCGTCCCCGCAAACTCGCCCAGACCAGCCTCAACCGCTTCACCGGCTCCGGGGCGTCAGGGTCCGCCAGCGCCGCGTGGGCGACCGCGGGGAAACCGTCGGCGGGAAGCGCCTTCAAGGCCCGGTTCGCCGCCGGCCTGAGCGCCCGCGCCTCGTCCCGCCGTCCGGTCAGGACCAGGCCCCGGACCCGGGCGGCGTCGGCGACGGCCGCCTCGTGTCCCGGCCCCGCCAGCACCCTTGCGGCTGCTTGCATCGGGCCGACGAACAGGGCGTCGAGGTCGTGGGGTTCGCGGTTCACCCGCCCGACGTGGGCCTCGATCAGGGCGTCGAACGGCGCCCGCTCCAGCCCGTGGCGGCCGACCGCCTCGGTCAGGGCCTCCAGCACCGGATGCCCCTTGCGGGCTTGGCCGGCGAACGCGCCGTCCAGCTGGTCCGCCCACCAGCGATAGCGCATTCCCGCCAGCATGGGCTGGCTGACCCGCGTCGGAATGGCGGCCAGCTCGGCCTCGAACGCGTAGAGGGCGATCAGGTCGGCCCGGCGCGACTCATCGGCGACGAACCGGCTGGACAGCCAGCGATCGACGTCGGCGGCGTGGACCTGATCGTCCAGAACGTCCTTCTGAGCCAACCTTACCCCGCTCATCCCGGCGAAGGCCGGGATCCAGATGCAGAAACGCCGCGCCTGGAGCGGCGCGGCGTTGGTCTATGACAGCTTCTTGCCGCCGAGTCTGTGATCTGGATCCCGGCCTCCGCCGGGACGAGCGGATAAGCCTCAGCCGAACAGCGTCTGGTACATCGCCATCGAGGTCAGCATCGGCAGCGACAGCAGCAGGTTGGTGCGGCTGGCCAGCATGGCGACGCGGGCGGCCTTGGCCTTCACGTCGTCCTCGGCCGGGACGATGCCCAGGGCGCGCTTCTGGTTGGGCCAGATGATCCCCCAGACGTTCAGGAACATGATGATCGCCAGCCAGACGCCGACGCCCATCAGGGCGTACTGCTGGTCGCCCTGGACCATGCCGCCCGCGAAGCCGAAGCTCAGCACTTCCAGCGCATAGGCGTGGCCGCGCGTGAACATCACCGCCAGGCCGGCCAGGACGGTGACCAGGGCCGCCCAGCGGAACCAGAACAGGGCCTCGGGCGCGATGTGCTTGCCGATCGCCGGCTTCAGCTCGGCCGGGATGGCGGGCATCACGCGGATCTGCACGAAGTTGAAGTAGTACAGCAGCCCGATCCACAGGATGCCGGCCGCCACGTGCACCCAGCGCAGCACGGCCTGCCAGAAGCCCAGGTCGTAGCCGCCCGGCGCGATTCGGCCGAACGCGAAGATCATCACCCCGGCCAGGATCAGGCTCAGGACGATGGTGTTGCGGAAGTTAGACAGCAGATTGCCCATGCCGTTCGCCCCTCCCCGGGCGAGAATCGTTGAAGCGCGACCATAGCTCTCCCTCCCCCTTGTGGGGAGGGATGTCGGCGCGCAGCGGACGACAGGGGTGGGGCGGCGGTGGAGCGGCCCTCCCCGACCCGG
>NZ_JBNFOJ010000288.1:0-3431 GCF_057364705.1 Brevundimonas sp. CURTG3B2_SDJG | reverse complement strand
CGCTCGCTGGCCCTGGCGGCCCTGGCGGCCCTGGGCGCGGGCGGCGAGGACGGCCGCGCCAACACCGAGGCGATGACGGTCGACCAGAACAGCGAGTTCTGCCTGAACATGTCCAAGCTGATGCTGTTCCAGTGCCTGGCCGCCTCGCGCCCCAGCTACGAGGACATGTTCTGCGTCGGCCGCCACATCGCGCGCGACCTTTCGACCTGCACGGCCCAGAACATCACCCCGCGCCCGCCGACGTGCCGACCACCGCCGTGGCCGACGCTCCGGTCCAGTCGCCGGTCGCCGCCGAGGCGGCCGCGGCCTCGACCTCGGCCGCCGTATCGGTGAACAGCGGCCGCTGAGATTCCGCGGACGCACGGAAACGCCGTTGGCGGTTGCGTCCGCGGGCGCTTGCGTGTAATAGCCCGCGCTCTTGAATTCGAGGGTTCATGACCCCGCCGCGCGGGCCCTGGGTTGGCGCGGCGTTTCCGTTGTTGTTGAGGCGAGCCAGATGGCCGAGATCATTCTGAACGTGGACGTCCGCGACGGCGTCGGCACCGGCGGCGCCCGCGCCGCCCGTCGCGCCGGCATGGTGCCGGGCATCCTGTACGGCGGCGACAAGGCCCCGGTGGCCATCTCGGTCAACGAGAAGGACTTCCGCAAGAACCTGTACACCGGCAAGCTGCTGGGCCACCTGGTGACGCTGAAGTACGGCGACGAGACCCAGCCGGTCATCGCCCGCGACGTCCAGTTCGACCCGGTCACCGATCGTCCGCTGCACTTCGACCTGATGCGCGTCGACGAGAACCAGACGATCAAGATCGAAGTGCCGGTGCACTTCATCAACGAAGACCAGTGCCCGGCCTTCCGTCAGGGCGGCTCGCTGGAGATCGTCCGCCACACCGTCGAGATCGCCGTCCGCGCCGACCACATCCCGGAAGACCTGATCGTCGATCTGGCCGGCCACAAGCTGGGCGACACCATCCGCTGGTCGGACCTGAAGGTCCCCTCGGACGTGCAGCCGACCGTCACCGACCGTGACTTCGTGATCGCTTCGATCAAGACGTCTTCGGCCGCCATCTCGGCCGCCGCCGACGAGGCCCACGACGCCGAAGTCGCCGCCGAGGCCGCTGAAGCCGCCGAGGTTCCGGCGACCGAACAGGCCGCCAACGAGGCCGCCGAGGGCGAATCGACCGAAGGCTAAGCCCCTTCGTTTCGACTGTTTCTGGAGCGGCCCCTTCCGGTTACGGATGGGGCCGTTTCCTTGTCTGGACCCCGCCATGATCATCGTCGCCGGCCTGGGCAATCCGGGCCCGAAATACGAGAAGAACCGCCACAACATCGGCTTCATGGCCGCCGACGAGATCGCGCGGCGCTGGTCCTTCGGCCCCGAGCGCGCCAAGTTCCAGTCGGTGATCCGCGAGGGCGAGGTCCCGACCGCCAAGGGGCCCGTCAAGGTCCTGCTGATGAAGCCGCAGACCTATATGAACGAAAGCGGCCGGGCCGTCGGCGAGGCGGCGCGCTTCTACAAGATCAAACCCTCCGAGGTCATCGTCTTCCACGACGAGATCGACCTGGCTCCGGGCCGTTTCCGAATGAAGACCGGCGGCGGGGCCGCGGGCCAGAACGGCGTGCGCAGCCTGATCAGCCAGTTGGGCGCCGACTTCCGGCGCGCCCGCATGGGGGTGGGACACCCGGGCGAGAGCCACCTGGTCATGCCGCATGTGCTGGGCGACTTCCACAAGGCCGACCTGCCCTGGCTTCAGGCCATGCTGGACGCCGTCGCCGACGCCCTGCCCTTCGCCTTGGCGGGCGACGACGAGCGCTATCAGGGCGAGGTCATGCGACTGGCCCCGGCGCCGAAGTTCAGCCCGCGCCAGACCGCGCGCGGCGAAGGCTGATCCCGCTCACCAGTCGTATTCGACGGTGTAGCGCAGGGTGCGCGACGACTGGGCCGGAACGCGAAGACGCCAGGCTGGATAGCCGCCGTCGGCGATCACGCTGCGGGCGCTCGAACGCAGGATGCGGAACCCCCGTTCGCGGTATTCGACTGGGACCAGCTCGATCTCGATCGGGAAGGGCTTGTCGTTGACCACCGTGGCCAGGATCTCCCTCCGCTCGCGCCGGCTTTCCCGTTCGCCGATCGTTTCCTCCTCCAACACCTCGTGCTCGACGGTCAGATCCATCGCCCCGCCGAACTCCAACTCGACCGGCAGGCCGACGCCCTTGTCGCGGAACGAAGCCTGGCCCGTCAGCAGGCCGACGCCGCGCTGGGTCTCCAGCAGGCTCACGCCGCCGCCCGGCATGGGCACGCCCAGTCCGTCGCGCGCCTCGTTGCGCAGGCGGATCAGCATCATGGGAGCGTGAGGCTCCTCGTCCTCGCCCGCTTGAATCATCTCCCGATAGATGCGGGTGAAGCGGACGCCCTCCTGCTCCAGGAAGCGCACCTGCTTGGTCTGACGAGCGTTGACGTCCGTCGGCTCGGGCAGGGTGTAGATCTTGTAGTCCCCCAGATCGCCCAGCCTGGCGACGATACGGCTGCCGGTGACCACGATCTCGTCGACTCCGCCCACCGCGTCGAAGTTCGCCGCACGCATGGCCATCGGCGCCGGATAGGGCGTGGCCTGCAGTTGCAGCGGCGGCAGCGGCCGTCCCTGGGTCGTGGTGTCCGTCGGCCAGCAGGAGCGGCGACCCGGGTCCAGCACCGGTTCGACCGGCCGGGTGTCGTCGTCGCGGTTCAGATTGCCGGCCACCACCTGCACCGGCGCGTCGGCGAACCCCGACCCGCTGAAATTGGCCAGGGTGATCCAGCCGGTCAGGTTCAGGGTTCGGCCGTCCGGGTTCAGCCGCGCCACATAGTCCGCCGACCACTGCAGGCCGGTCGCCAGATAGGCCAGGGTCACCGTATAGCGCCCCGCCTCCGGCGTTCGGGTGCGAACCGACAGGATCGGCTGGTCGGACAAGCCCTCCGGGACCCGGTCGAACACGATGCGTTGGGTCAGGCCCTGACAGTCCAGGGCCTCGAAGCGGCCGTCGATCTCGAGCACCGGCCCGTCGGCGCTCGCCCGCAGCAAGGCGGGAACCAGCGTCTCCTCGCCGGTCTGGCGGTTGGTCCGGGCGACCCGCACCCGTTCGCCGGCCGAGCGGCTCAGGAGCGAGCCGGGCGTCAGCAGGTCGAAGTCGGCGTTCCGTTCGATGGTTCCGCCCGGCAGGCCCTCGACCAGGGCGGTCTGGGGCGCGATGCCCGAGGCCACGCCCTGGAAGCGGATCACCGTCTCGCCGGCCGGCAGGTCCAGGGTGCGGGTCTCGACGATCAGCGCCAGGCCTTCGGCGCGCAGCTCCTGGGCGTCGTACGGGTCCGCGGCCCGCTCCATCAGCCGCGCGGTGTCGACCGGGCGGTCGCGATAGATGACCACGCTGGTCCGCTCGGCGCGGGCGAGACGACG
>NZ_JBNFOJ010000287.1:0-3452 GCF_057364705.1 Brevundimonas sp. CURTG3B2_SDJG | reverse complement strand
GCCACGACGGCGGCCCTGCACGGGGCGGTGCTGCGCAGCGAACTGGAACGCCAGCGCGCCGTGCCGTCGGTCCTGGCCCAGGACCCGGACCTGCTGGCCCTCCTGGCCTCGCCGTCGCCGGAACGCGTCGATCGCCTGAATCGCAAGTTCGAGGCCCTGGCGGGCGAGGTCCGCGCGGCCGCCCTGTACGTGCTGGCCGCCGACGGCACGGCCCTGGCCGCCAGCAACTGGCGCGAGCCGACCAGCTTCGTCGGCTCCAACTACCGCTTCCGACCCTACTATTTGGAGGCGATGCGCGACGGCCAGTCGGCCTTCTTCGCCCTGGGCACCGTCAGCGGCCGCCCGGGCCTCTACCTGGCCCGGCGCATCGACCGCGCCGGCGGAGGGCCGGCCGGCGTGATCGTCGCCAAGGTCGAGTTCGACGCCCTGGAGCGCGACTGGCGGGCGTCGGGCGAGCCGACCTATGTGACGGACGAGGACGGCGTCGTCCTGATCACCACCGTGCCGGACTGGCGCTTCCACGCCACCCTCCCCCTTAGCGCCGAGCGGCGCCGGCGGCTGGCGACCGAGCAGACGGCGGGAGCGACGCTGATCGACCTGCCCTTCCGCGCCCAGGCGGAAGGCGTGCTGAAGGTCTCGCAGGACGTGCCTGAGGGCCTGTACGCCCACGCCACCGACGCCAGCCCGGGCCTGGGCTGGACGATCCACCTGCTGTCGCCCGCCGACGCGGCGATGGCGCGGGCCCTGGGCGCCGCACAGGGCCTGGCCCTGCTGACCACGGCCCTGCTGGCGGGGCTGACGGGGGTGCTGCTGCATCGCAGACATCGCGCGGCCGCCCGCGCGGAGGAGGAAGAAGCGGCCCGCGCCGAGCTGGAGCGGCAGATCGACCTGCGCACGGTCGAACTGCGGACCGCCAACGACCGACTGAGCCATGAAATCGAGGAGCGCCGGCGGCTGGAGAAGAACCGCCAGGATCTCCAGGACGAGTTGATCCAGGCCAACAAGCTGGCGACCCTGGGCCAGATCGCCGCCGGGGTGGCGCACGAGATCAACCAGCCGGTGGCGGCGATCCGCACCCACGCCGACACCGCCGGGGTCTACCTGGAGCGCAGCGACCCCTCGGGCGTCCAGCGCGCCCTGGAGCGGATCGGCGAACTGACCGAACGGGTCGGGACGATCACCGACGAACTCAGGGCCTTCTCGCGCAAGACCCGGTCGGCGCCGGCGGCGGTCGGCGTCGAGGCGGCGATCGACGGAGCCCTGCTGCTGGCGGGCGCGCGCCTGCGCGAGCGCGGCGTCACGCTGAAGCGCACCCCCGGCGCGCCCGATCTGATGGTGCGAGCGGAGCGCAACCGGTTGGAGCAGGTGGTGCTGAACCTGTTGCAGAACGCGATCGAGGCCGTCGCGAGCTCGCCCCGGCCGGAGGTCCGGATCGGGGTCGAGACCAAGGGACGCAAGGTGACGATCAGCGTCGCCGACAACGGACCGGGCCTGTCGGACGCCGTGCGCGACCGGCTGTTCATCCCCTTCGCCACCGACAAACCCGACGGCCTGGGGCTGGGGCTGGTGATCAGCCGGGACATCGTGGCCGGCTTCGGGGGCGAACTGGTGCACGCGCCGTCGGCCTCGGGCGCGGAGTTCCGCATCATGCTGTCGAGGGCGAAATGACCTTCAAGGCCCTGTCCCGCGTCGCGCTGGTCGAGGACGACGAGGCCTTCCGCGCCGCCCTGGCCGAGCGGCTGGAGCTGGCGGACCTGAGCGTGGCCCAACACGCCTCGGCCGAGGCCGCGCTGAAGGCCGTGGACGCCGGGTTCGAAGGGGTGGTGGTCACCGACCTGCGCATGCCGGGGATGGACGGGCGACAGCTGACCGACCGGCTGGCGGCGTTGGATCCCGACCTGCCGGTGATCATCATCACCGGCCACGGCGACGTGGCCGAGGCGGTCGAGGCGATGAAGCGCGGCGCCTACGACTTCCTGGCCAAGCCATTCGCCCCGGAAAGACTGATCGAGACCATCCGGCGGGCGCTGGAGAAGCGCTCCCTGGTGCTGGACAACCGGCGGCTGGCCGCCCTGGCGGCGGATGGCGACTGGACCATCCCGCTGAGCGGCGAGAGCCGGGCGGTCGCGGCGCTCAGGGCCGCCATCACCCAGCTGGCCGACGCCCGGGTGGACGTGCTGATCGAGGGCGAGACAGGGGCCGGCAAGGAGGCCGTGGCGCGGGCGATCCACAACGCCAGCCAACGCCGGCTGAAACCCTTCGTGCCGGTGGCCTGCGCCGCCCTGCCCGAAAGCGACGCCAAGGGGCAGCTGTTCGGACACGAGGCCGGCGCCTTCCCCGGCGCGCTGCGCCGGCGGGACGGCCAGATCGCCCAGTCGCACCAGGGCAGCCTGTTCCTCGACGAGATCGACCAGGCCCCCCGCGCGGTGCAACTGATGATGCTGCGGGTGCTGGAGGAGCGCGAGATCCTGCCGTTGGGCGCCACCGAGCCTCAGGCGCTGGACCTCAGGGTGCTGGCCGCCACCAAGGCGGATCCGGCGGCGGCGGTGTCTCGGGGCGACCTGCGCGAGGACCTGTACTACCGCCTGAACGTGGTGCGGCTGCGCACCCCGCCGCTCCGGGAGCGCCGCGACGACATCCCCATGCTGTTCGCCCGCTTCATGGGCCGCGCCGCCGACCGCCTGGGACGCGAAATGCCGCCGATCGATCATGGGGTGCGCCGACGGCTGCTGGAGCACGACTGGCCGGGCAACCTGCGCGAACTGTCGAACTTCGCCAATCAGGTGGTGGTCGGCTTGGGCCCGGACGCGACCGACCCGGCGGGCGGCGACCGGCTGGCGGACAAGGTGGCCCGCTACGAAGCCGAGCTGATCCGCGAGGCCCTGACCGCCTGCCAGGGCGACATCCGGCGGGTGACCGAGGCGCTCGGCCTGCCCCGCAAGACGCTCTACGACAAGATGGCGCGCCACCAGATCCAGCCGGCGCAGCACCGGCGCTGAGCTTGGGCGCGTTTGTGCGCGAGCCTGAGTTCAACCAAACCCAGGAGCCGTCATTCCCGGCCTTGTGCCGGAAATCCATGAACACTGCGGTTGAGATCGAGACCTCGAGAACGCCGTTCGCGATCATTGGATGGCCGGGACCAGCCCGGCCATGACGAAGACCGAGGTCCCCCAGCCGCATGGGCCGACGACGGAAACCAGACCGTCCTACCCCTCCAGCGCGCCCTCGACGTTCAGGGTGGCGTCGGCGTTCTCGACCACGCCCAGGCTGCGGATTTGGACGCCGTGGTCGGCCTCCAGCACGGCCAGCCAGCCGAACACCTGGGCGCTGCGGGCGCCGGTGATGCGGAAGCCCAGGCCGTCCCGTCCGGGCCCCATCCCCCAGATCGACGGTCAGGCCAGCCGTCTCGGCCCGTTGCGCCGGACCAGGGGCTCGAGGCCCCTCGGCGTTGG
>NZ_JBNFOJ010000286.1:0-3452 GCF_057364705.1 Brevundimonas sp. CURTG3B2_SDJG | reverse complement strand
CGGCTGCGGCGCGGCGGCGCGGCCTTCGGCCGTGGCGGCCTCCATCAGCTTCTCCAGCTCGCCGCGGTCCAGCCAGACGCCCCGGCAGCTCGGGCACATGTCGAACTGGACCCCGCCCCGCTCCAGCGTCTGCATGGCGGCGTTGTCGTTCGGGCACATCAACAGCGGCATCGGCGTCTCCTTCGTCCGTTGCTGAAAGAGCTACGGGGCCGAACCGGTTCAGCCAAGACGGCGCGGCGATCCGCCGCGCGCTCGGCGCGCCCTGCGTCAGTCGATCGCCGGCGGGGCCGGCATCAGGTCGCCGAAGGGGGCCGCGTCCTCCAGCGCCCGGACGAACGACGGCCGGGCCAGGAGCCGCCCATGCCAGGCCGTTCAGCCGGGGCCGGTCGCCGAACGGGACCAGCCGGCGGGCGTAGGTCATCAGCGGCGCCGCGGCGCAATCGGCCAGGGTGAAGGTCTCGCCCGCCCCCCAGGTCCGCCCGTCGCGCAGACGGTCCTCCAGCAAACCCCAGGCGGCCTCCAGCTCCTTGTACTCGAGCGCGAGGGCCGCCTCGTTCGGCGGGCCGCCCCGACCCAGACGGTTGAAGACGATCCGGTTCATCGGGCCGCCGACGTAGATATCCAGAATCCGATCTACGAACCGGGCTTCCAGAGCTTGGTCCGGATCGGACGGGATCAGTCGCCCGCCGCCCGCCAACCGATCCAGCCGCTCGATCACGATGGAGGATTCGAACACCGTCTCGCCGCTCTCCGGATCGATCAGCACCGGCATCTTGGCGAAGGGAGAGACCTTCAGAAAGCCGGCCATGGCGGCCTCGCTGCCGTCCACGAGGTTCAACTCGAACGGCAGGCCCAGTTCGTAAAGCGCCACCGCCGCCTTCTGGCCGTAGCCGGCGTAGGGATGTGACCACAGGATCAGGGTCATGGTTCAGCTTTCCTTCGTGTGGGCCGCCAGCCAGGCGGCCAGGTTGTCCATGCCGGCGGCCGTACCTTCTTCGCGCTCCGCCCAGCCGTCCTCGCCGAAATAGACGCCCTGCTCGTTGAAGATCAGGCGTGCGCCTTCACCCTCGGCCAGGATCTCGATCGAGGCGATCGACGCCGACAGCTTCCGCCCGCCGACATGCATCACGAAGGCGAAGACGAACCGCTGGTCGGGCACGATGTCGAGGTAGGTCCCTTCGAACAGGTGCTCCCCGTCGTCGGCCGGGCCGCGGCTGATCTCGCGCCCGCCGACCTGGAAATCCAGCCGGTCGATCACGGGCGAGGCGACATGGTCGCATCCCATCCACCGCTGCTTGATCTCGCGGTCCGCAAAGGCGGCGAAGACCCTCGCCGGGCGCGCGTCGTAGCGCCGTTCGACCGTGAAGGCGCCGAAGAAGAGACGTCCGTCCGTCACGATCCGCCTCCCGCGCCGCGACGGACGATCTCCAGATGCGTGGCGCGCTCGCCGGCCGTCGACCGGGCGACGCCATAGCCGAGGGCGGGCAGGTTCAACCCCTCCCAGAAAGGCTCGCCCCGACCCAGCAGAACCGGCGAGATCGCCACGTGCATCTCGTCGATCAGGCCCGCCTCCAGATACTGGCGGATCGTCGCGGCCCCGCCGCCGATGCGGACATCCTTGTCGCCCGCCGCCGCCTTCGCCTTGTCGAGCGCCGCCTCGATCCCGCCGGTCTCGAAATGGAAGACGGTGCCGCCTTTCATCTCGAGGGAGGGCCGGGCGTGATGGGTCAGGACATAGGTCGGGACGTGATAGGGCGGCTCCTCGCCCCACCAGCCCTTCCAGTCGTCATCCGGCCAATCGCCGCGGCTTGGGCTGAACATGTTGCGGCCCAGGATCCAGGCGCCGGCGCCCTGCATGCCCCGTTCGGCGAAACCGTTGTCGATCCCCTCGGAGCCCACGCCCTTTCCGAACAGGGTCTGGAAGGTCTTGGTGGGATAGAACCAGTGGTGCAGCAGCTCCCCGCCGACGCCCAGCGGATTCGCGAGGCTCTGGTCCGGACCGGCGGCGAATCCGTCGGCGGAGACCGCGAAGCTGTTGACGCGGACCTTGCCGGCCATCACGCGGCCTCCCCGAGCTCGAGGGCGAGCTTGCCCAGCATCTCGGCGCAGCCTTCCTCGCGCAGCGGGATATGGGCCGCGCCGTCCTCGCCGAAGAAGGCGCCCTGTTCGGTGTAGATCAGGCGCGTGCCCGACCCGTCGGCGACCAGCTCCGTGGTCGCCAGGGAAGCCGAGATCCGCTCCTTCTCCCCGCCGACGATGCGGCCCATCACATAGCTCAGGATGATGCGGCCGTTGTCGACGATTTCGAGGTATTCGGTGTCGTTGAACCAGGTGTCGTTCGTCTCGTCGCCAAACCGGAAGCGCCCGCCGGCGCGGCCGCCGACCCGGAAGTCGTGCTCCCACTCATGAATGGTCCAGCCCTCGCCGTCGACGAACCAGCGGCGGAAGGCGGCCGGGTCGGAGTAGGCGCGGAAGACTCGTTCGGGCGCGGCGTCGTAGCGACGCTCGATGGTGAAGGTCCCATGGGCCAGGACGGGCGTGCTTGGCGTCGTCATCGTCATTTCTCCGTTTCAGGCTTGGTTTCGTCCAGAAAGACGCCGAGGCGGTCGAGGCTGCGCTCCACCGACTTTCGCCGGTCGTTCAGCCACCGCTCGGCTGCGGTGATCGCCCCCGCCTCGACCCGGCAGGTGCGGACCCGGCCGACCTTTTCCGAGGTCACCAGGCCCGAGGCCTCCAGCACCTTCAGGTGCTGGACGACCGCCGACATCGACATGGCGAACGGCTCCGCCAGCTCGCTGACCGAGGCCGGGCCGCGCGCCAGTCGCTCGACCATGGCCCGCCGGGTCGGGTCCGACAGGGCCTGGTAGGCGAGATCGAGGGGATCTTGATACTGAAGCATTCACTTAAGTATTCCAGCGCAGCGAGAAACGCAACCCCCCGTTAATCGACGCGGCGCACGATTCCGGCCTCGTCCCGGGAGAGGCGCGATGTCGACCATTCAGACTGGCAGCTATCGCCGTCAGCGCGATCATTTCGAGCCGCAGGACATCGACCCGCAGGAACAGCGCAGGCTGAGGGGACTGCTCGAGCAGATCGACTACGCGGCCTTCATCGCCAACCGCGAGGTGCTGGGGCAGGTGCTGCCGGGCGTGACGCCCGACACCTTCCAGAAGCTGGCGGTGCTGACCTCCACCGCCCGGGCGAAATGGGCGGCCGAGGGCCTGCGCCAGTCGGAATCGGGCGCGCCGTCCACCCCGGACCAGATCGCGCGGCTGACCGCCGCGCGCACCGCCTACGAGGAACTGGCCGAGGTCTATGAAGGCCTGCGCCGGATGGTCGAGCGCGGCTATCTGACCATGCGCTGAGGCCCGGGCCTCGAGGCGGGCCTTCTATTCCAGAGGCTGGGGCCGCGTGGCGATCCGGGGCGTGCCGGATCGGCGTTGGGCCGTTCG
>NZ_JBNFOJ010000285.1:0-3470 GCF_057364705.1 Brevundimonas sp. CURTG3B2_SDJG | reverse complement strand
CCAGCCTGTGGGCCACGGGCGTGGCCGCCGCGGATCCGACCCTGCTGTCCGAAGGCAAGCGGGCGGGGGACGCCTGGCGGTTCCCGGCGTCCGCCGCCGCCGCCCTGGAAGGCCTGGACCCGCGCGAGACCTTCGCGATCGAATTCCATTTCCGCGACGGCAGCGTGGCGACGGTCCCGTTCGAAGCCGGCGACTTCGCCGCCGGCCGCGCCTTCCTGGCGATGGGGATGCTGTAGCTAGTGGCTAGTGGCTAGTGGTTGGCGACGGCCGCGCCGCGCCCCCGGGGCCTAGACTGGCTGAACGCGTTCGGGTGATGCGGCGGTGACTAGCCACTAGCCACTAGCCGCTTCGTCAGCCGTCGATATCCCAGCCCAGGGCCAAGCGGCCCGAATAGCGGAGTTGGGGCTTTTCCTGCAGCGGGTGAAAGCGGGCGGCCTGGACGTCGCGGAAGGCGCGCTCCAGTCCCAGGCTTCGATAGAAGGCCGCGCCGCCGGCGGTCTCCATCGCCTTTTCCACCGTCTCGATCGCCGCCTGGCCCAGTAGAGTGCGGGCGGTCATCGCGCGCCCGGTGGCCTCGGGGCCCGGCGTGCCGCTCTCGGCCGTCTCCACCATCCGCTCCCACGCCATCTCGGCGCGAGCGTGGGCGTTCTCCATCTCGCCGACGGTGAAGGGGAGCGCCGGGTCCTCGGGCCGCTTGCGGGCGATCCCCAGGGCCTTGGCCCGCGCTCCGTCCGCCACGCCCATGTAGGCGGAATAGATCAGGGCGAAGGCGATCATGCTGATGATGTGGAACAGCATGTGCCAGGGCCGGCCGGGCGGCGGCCGGATACGGCGGCCTCTGGCACGAACACCTCGGTCAGTTCGACATCGTTGGAGCCGGTGCCCCGCATGCCCAGGGTGCGCCAGGTGTCGAGGATCTTCACGCCCTCGGCCTTCAGGGGCACGCCGAAATGCAGCACGGTCGGACCGGCCTCTGGATCAGCCCAGACCGCGCTGGTCATCAGCAGGTCGCCGCCCAGGCAGCCGCTGGAGAATGGCTTGCGCGCCGTCACGCGGAAACCGCCGTCGACCTTCGTGGCCGTTCCCCCGCTGGACAGCCAGTCCGAGCCGCCGCTGGACACCAGGACCAGATCCTCGGCGGCCACCCGTTTGAGCAGGCCTTCGGTCGGCGCGCCCTGATGCTTCCAGCGCCAGGCCGCCACGGCGACCAGGTGGCTGTGCATGGCGAAGGCCAGGGCGGTGGATCCGCAGGCGGCGCCCAGGGTGCGGATCACCCGGCACATGGTCGCCACGTCCGCCCCTCCGCCCCCGAACTCGGCGGGAACCAGGGCCTTGAACAGGCCCTCGGCCTTCAGCCGGGCGTAGCCGTCGGCGACAAACGTATCGTCGGCGTCGTGGGCGGCGGCCTGTTCGGCGATCAGGGCGGCGACGCGGTCGGCGCGGGCCTGCCAGTCGTTCTCGGTCTTGGTCATCGGGGTCTCCGCAAGCCGGGGCGGCGTCCGCCCGGTCTTTCAAGACGATGCAGAGCGTGCGCCGCGCCCGCCAGTTCAGCAACTGAACCGCCCCGGTACAGAAACTGAACTGGAGCCGCCGCAGTCCGGGGCGTACTCTGGATATCGGAGGTCGCCGATGTCTGAAACCCGCAGCTATCGCCAGTTCTGCCCCGTCGCCATGGCGGCCGAGATTCTGTGTTCGCGCTGGACCATCGTCCTGCTGCGCGAACTGGTCGCCGGCACGACGCGCTTCAACGACCTGCGCCGGGGATTGCCGCGCATGTCGCCGGCGTTGCTGTCCCAGCGACTGAAAGAGCTGGAAGAGGCGGGCATTCTGATGCGCCGCCCGTCGTCCGCCGACCCTGGCGTGTTCGAGTATCGCCTGACCGAGGCCGGGCGCGAGCTCGAGCCCATCGTCGAGGCCTTCGGCATGTGGGGGCAGCGCTGGGTCGAGAGCGAGCTGTCGCTGCAGCACCTCGACGCCCAGCTCCTGATGTGGGACATGCGCCGCCAGCTGGACCTCAGCCCCCTGCCCAGGAAGCGCAGCGTCATTCAGTTCCAGTATCCGGAGCAGGCCAAGGGCCGGCTCTGGTGGCTGCTGGTCGAGCCGGGCCAGCCGGAAGCGGACCTGTGCAACGTCGACCCCGGCTTCGACGTCGATCTCTACGTCTCCTCGGATCTGCGGACCATGACCGCCATCTGGATGGGGCTGGACACGGTTCGCGCGGCCCGGACGAACGACCGGCTGAAGCTGACCGGCGACGCCGGCCTGGCCGCCGACATGCAGACCTGGCTGGGACTGAGCCCGTTCTCGCGGGCGGAACGGAAGGTGGCGTGAACCTCAGCCCCCGTTCGCCACCGGCAGGGGGATGATCTCGGCGCCGCCCTCCGGCGCCGGCGCGCGGGCGACCAGGGCGACGGGCATGCGCAGCCGTCACCGCCGTGCCCTCGCCCAGGGTGCTTTCGATGCTCATGCGGCCGCCGTGCAGTTCGGCGAAGGCGCGGACCAGCGAGAGGCCCAGGCCGGTGCCCTGGCGGCGCTGCTCCAGCGCGCCGGCCTGCTCGAAGGGCCGGCCCAGGCGCTTGACGTCCTCGGGTGCGATGCCGACGCCGGTGTCCGAGACGACGATCTCCAGATAGGGGCCGACGGCCTCGACCGAGACGGTCGCCGAGCCGCCGGCGGCGGTGAATTTCACGGCGTTGGACAGCAGATTCAGCGCGATCTGCTTCAGGGCGCGGCGGTCCGCCGACACCTCGACCGGTTCGTCGGGCAGGACGCCGGTCAGGACGACGCCCTTGTCCTCCGCGCCGACCCGCACCAGGGCCATGGCTGCCGAGACCACCTCGCGGGCGTCGAACCGCTCCATGGTCAGGGTGTAGCGCTCGGCCTCGATCTTGGAGACGTCCAGCAGGTCATTGATCAGGTCCAGCAGGTGGCCGCCCGCCTGGTGGATGTTCTCGGCGTATTCGGCGTAGCGCTCGGGGATCGGGCCGAACAGGCGCTGGCGCATGATGTCCGAGAAGCCCAGCACGGCGTTCAGCGGGGTGCGCAGTTCGTGGCTCATATTGGCCAGGAAGCGGGTCTTGCCGGCTTCGCGCGCCTCGGCCTCGGCGCGCGCGACCTCCAGGCCCAGTTCGCGGGCGTACTGGGCGGTGGCGTCGAAGGCCTGGGCTATCAGGCGGGGCCCGGAGAGGTCGTCCATCCGACGCAGGATGACCTGGACCCGCCGGTCCAGGGCCAGTCGCGGGGCGAACAGGACGGAGCCGTCGTGGCCATTCAGGGCCCGGTCGATCGCTGCGAGAAGCCGAGGCCGATCCGGGGCGTGGACCGCCGCGACCAGGCCCTGGTCGAACAGGGGATCGACGGGCAGGGAGGGCGGCGGCGCGCCGTAGGCGGCCAGGACGCGTCCCGACGGCTCCAGGATCAGGGTCAGTCCCGGCTGGGCGGCCATCAGGGCCTCGACCCGGCGGACCTCG
>NZ_JBNFOJ010000284.1:0-3503 GCF_057364705.1 Brevundimonas sp. CURTG3B2_SDJG | reverse complement strand
CCGCCGACGCCGGAACTCGATCCCGCCCGACGCGAGGGCGACACCCGTCGGCGGTCCTCGCCGGCGACGCGCGGGCCGAATGCCGCGCATCCGGCGAACGGGCCTGCGTGGCGGTCGCCGCCGACCTGAACGCCGACGGTCGTCCCGAGGTGCTGGTCGCCAACGGCTGGTCTATCCGATTGTGGGCGCAGGCCGCGGATGGCCGCTGGGCCGACGCCGGCCAGTGGTCGTTCCCGCATTGCCCGACCCCTGGCCAGAACCGCGGGATTGATACTCGCAACGCCCTGCGCCGAGGCCTCGTCAAACCCGTCGCCCCCGCCTGGCCCGACCTTCGCATCGAGAACCGGATCTCGGGGCGATTCGAGACGACGCTCGACTGCGGGACCGATCTGGCGGCCGAGATGGTCGGTCCGATCGACTGACGAACAGCCCAGAGGCCACAGCCCGCCGCCGATCTTCAGCCAGGCTGAAAACCGCTCTTGACCCGGACGGCCCGGACCACATTACAGTCCGTTCATGTTTCGCGGGTGGGGAAGCCTCGCATGAACCAGGACAGCGCTCAGGGGGAGCTGCTCCGTCTCGCGACCGAGGCGCTGAGCCGTCGCGATCCCCGCGCCGCGCTGCAGCTGCTCGACCGGGCGACGCGATCGCGCCCACCCGCAACGCCACGCTGAGCCGCGCCATGGCGCTGAAGCTGATGGGCGACCTCCATGGGTCGCTGGCCGTCCTGGACGACGCCCTGGCGATGCAGCCCTACGACTTCGTCGCCCTGCTGGCCAAGGCCGCCATGCTCGAGACCCTGGGCGGTGAGCGCGCCGCGGTCGAGACTTATCGCAACGCGCTCAAGATCGCCCCGCCGCCCGACCAGCGCCCGGCCGCGGTAACGGCCCAGATGGCTCACGCCGGAGAGGTGGTTCGTCGCCAGGCCGACGCCCTGCGCGACCACATGCGCTCCGCCGTCGCCGGCCTGCGCGGCTCCGTCGACGCCGCCGCCCTGGACCGGTTCGACGAGGGCCTGGAGATCTACGCCGGAGTGAAGCAGGCCCCGAAGCAGGAGCCGCTGCTGCTCAACTATCCGCGCCTGCCGGCCATCCCCTTCTACGACCGGTCGTTGTTCCCCTGGCTGGAAGAGCTGGAAGCCGCGACCCCGGTCATCCAGGCCGAGCTGCAGGCCCTGCTGGACCACGCCTTCGACGACTTCGCCCCTTACATCGCCTATCCCAAGGGCGCGCCGGTCAATCAGTGGGGCGAGCTGAACCATTCCCGCAAATGGTCTTCGCTCTGGCTCTGGCGGGACGGCGAGAAGCAGGCCTCGGTGTGCGACCGCTGCCCCGAGACCACCGCCCTGCTCGAATCCCTGCCCATGGCGCGCCAGGAGGGGTTCGCGCCGACCGCCGTCTTCTCGGCGCTGCAGCCCCACACCCACATTCCGGCCCACACCGGCTCGTCCAATGTCCGGCTGCTGTGCCACCTGCCCCTGGTCCTGCCCGGCCCCGCCCGCTTCCGCGTGGGCAACACGGTCCGCGACTGGAAGATGGGCCAGGCCTGGGTCTTCGACGACACCATCGAGCACGAGGCCTGGAACGACGCCGACGCCGTGCGGGTCATCCTGATCTTCGACGTCTGGAACCCCTGGCTCTCGGACGGCGAAAAGACCCTGATCACCGCCATGATGAGGGCCCGCCGCGAGTTCATGGCGGGCGGGGGAGGTTCTAGGGGTTAGGTTCTAGGTTCCAGGGTTGAGGCGCACGTTGCTGTTTCCCGCCCCTTCGTCCCTAGAACCTAGTCCCTAGAACCTAGAACCTAGCCCCCCGTTAACCCCACGCTCACCCTGCCCGACCACCCGATCTTCACCTTGTGACGGCTAAAACCGTCCCGGAATGAGCCAGTCCCGCTTCACGAGGGCCGGCCTGACGTGATGATCGAGGGGTATCCTTAGATGGCTCGCACCGTCCTTGTGGTCGACGACGACCCGACCCAGCGCCGCCTGGCCCAGGCGGTCCTGGAGCGCGAGGGCTATGTCGTCGTCCACGCCGAGTCCGGCGGCGAGGCCATCGACCGCCTGACCAAGGGCGGCGGCGCCGACGTGGTCCTGCTGGACATGGTCATGCCGGGCATGAGCGGCATGGAGGCCCTGGCCGAGATCCGCACCGCCGGCGTCGCGACCCCGGTCATCGTCCTGACCGCCTCGGGCGGGGTCGAGGCCGTGGTGCGCGCCATGCAGGCCGGCGCCCAGGACTTCTTCGTCAAGCCGGTCTCGGCCGAGCGCCTGCTGGTCGGCGTCAGGAACGCCCTGCAGCTGACCCAACTCACGGCGGAAGTCGGCCGGCTGAAGAAGCACGTCACGGGCCGGACCTCCTTCGACGACCTGGTCGGCCAGTCCGCCCCCATGCGCCTGGTCCGCTCGCTGGGCGCGCGAGCCGCCAAGTCCGGCATTCCGGTCCTGATCACCGGCGAGAGCGGCGTCGGCAAGGAGGTCATCGCCCGCGCCCTGCACGGCGCCTCGGACCGCGCGGGCAAGCCCTTCGTCGCGGTCAACTGCGGCGCCCTGCCCGCCAACCTGGTCGAGTCCATCCTGTTCGGGCACGAGAAAGGATCGTTCACCGGCGCGACCGACAAGCACCTGGGCAAGTTCGCCGAGGCCTCGGGCGGGACCCTGTTCCTGGACGAGATCGGCGAGCTGCCGCTGGACATGCAGGTCAAGCTGCTGCGGGCCCTCCAGGAAGGCGAGATCGACCCGGTCGGCTCTAAACGCTCGGTCAAGGTCGACGTCCGCATCGTCTCGGCCACCAACCGCGACCTGGCCGAACAGGTGCGCGAGGGCCGCTTCCGCGAGGACCTGTTCTACCGCCTGAACGTCTTCCCCATCGAGGCCCCGTCCCTGCGTGAACGCCGCGAGGACGTCCCGGCCCTGGTCGACCACTTCATCGCCCGCTTCAACGTCGAGGAGGGCAAGCGCGTCGCCGGCTGCTCGCCCGAGACCCTGGCCCTGCTCCAGGCCTTCGACTGGCCGGGCAACGTCCGCCAGCTCGAGAACGCGGTCTATCGCGCCATCGTCCTGGCCGACGCCCCCTTCCTGCAACCCCACGACTTCCCCGCCGTCTCGGGCGTCTCCTCCCCCCCTATGGGGGAGGTGGATCGCCGCGACAGCGGCGAGACGGAGGGGGATGATCCGCACGCGCTAGGGGTCGACCTCCCCCCGCTGCCGGACACCCCCATCCGCATCCTCGACGACCGCGGCCATCTGCGCACTCTGGACGAGATCGAGCGCGACCTGATCCAGCACGCCATCGAGGTCTACGCCGGCCATATGTCCGAGATCGCCCGCCGCCTCGGCATCGGCCGCTCCACCCTGTACCGCAAGGTCCGCGAACAGGGCCTGGAAGGCGCGCTGAAGGACGCCGGCTGAGACGGCCCTAGCCGGCCTCGCGCTCGACCAGGGCGACGATCGTCCGCGCCAGCTCGTCCTTGGCCTCGCCCGCCGGCATCCGGCCCCGACGCCG
>NZ_JBNFOJ010000283.1:0-3513 GCF_057364705.1 Brevundimonas sp. CURTG3B2_SDJG | reverse complement strand
GATCGGCGGCGCGTTCAGCAGCACGATGTCGCGGTAGGCGCCCTGGGCGCCGTCCAGAAGGGCGCTCAGGGGCCGCGGCGTTCTCCTCGGCGTCGCCGCCGCGCAGGTCGGCGAGGTCGGCGCGAGGCAGGCCGGCGTCTTCCGGTGTGACGGAGAAAGCGGCGCACCGCGCCGTCCTTCCATTCGGCCACCTCGGTCGCGCCCGTGGTGGTCAGTTCGTCCAGGCCCTGGCCGTGCACCGTCCAGGCCCGCACCGCGCCCAGCCGGCCCAGGACCTCGGCCAGGGGCTCCAGCAGGCGGGGATCGTAGACGCCCATGACCTGGCGCCGGGCGTTGGCCGGATTGGACAATGGGCCCAACAGGTTGAACACGGTGCGGAAGCCGATCTCGGCGCGGACCGGCCCGACGTGGCGCATGGCGCCGTGATAGGAGGGGGCGAACAGGAAGGCGATGCCGGCCTGGTCCAGGGCCCGCAGCTGCTGGGCTGGCGTGGCGGCCAGGTTGACGCCCAGCACCGACAGCACGTCGGACGAACCCGACCTGGAGCTGAGGGCCCGGTTGCCGTGCTTGGCCACCTTCAGCCCGGCGCCCGCCAGCACCAGGGCGGCGGCGGTGGAGACGTTGAAGGTGTGCTGGCCGTCGCCGCCCGTGCCGCAGGTGTCGATGACCTCGTAGGGATGATCCAGCCGAAGCGCCGCGTCGCGCATGGCGGTGGCGAAGGCGGCGATCTCGCCCACGGTCTCGCCACGGATGCGCAGGGCCGTCACCGCCGCCGCCACCTGGGCCGGGGTCGGCTCGCCCCTCAGGCAGGCCGAGAAGAAGGCGTGCGCCTCCTGATCCGAAAGGACGCGCCCCTCGACCAGGGCCGCCAGCAGGGGCTTGAAGGTGTCGGCCACGTCAGACCGTCGCCCGACGCCTGACGTTGGCCAGGTCCAGGAAGTTGGCCAAGAGGTCGTGGCCGTGCTCGGTGGCGATGGATTCCGGGTGGAATTGGACGCCGTGGATCGGGCGGGTGCGATGGGCCAGGCCCATGATCTCGCCGTCGGCGGTCCAGGCGGTGACCTCCAGCACGTCCGGCAGGGTTTCGCGCTTCACCGCCAGGCTGTGGTAGCGGGTCGCGGTGAACGGCGAGGGAAGGCCGGCGAAGACGCTGCGGCCATCATGCAGGATCGGCGAGGTCTTGCCGTGCATCAGAGCCTTGGCGCGGATCACGTTCCCCCCGAACGCCTGGCCCATCGCCTGGTGGCCCAGGCAGACCCCGAAGATCGGCATGTCCAGGGGCGCGGTGTCGATCAGCGCGAGGCAGATCCCGGCTTCGTTCGGCGTGCAGGGCCCCGGGGACAGCAGCACCGCCTCGGGCTTCAGCGCCCAGGCCTCTGTCGCGGTCAGGTCGTCGTTGCGCACGACGTGCGTCTCCGCGCCCAACTCCGCGAGGTAGTGGACGAGGTTGTAGGTGAAGCTGTCGTAGTTATCGACGACGAGGATCATGACACGGCTTCTACGGGGTGTGTTCGGTCCCGCCAAGGCATAGCGGTCGGTAAGGCTGCGTTAACCAGATCGCCCCGATTTGGGACTCCTCGGATCGGAGGGACGGATGACCGGCGCAAGCATCCAGAAGGCGCGCGTACTGCTGGAGACGCCGGCGGCGGCGGCCAGCCCCTGGCCGATGCTCGGAGCCGCGGCCATGGCGGCGATCGCCGCGGTGCTGATGGCCGGCGTGATGGTGCTGGGACCGGGCGTCCGCTTCGAAGAGCCGGCGGTCGTGGCCGTCCGCTAGGACGCCGGCCTACCCGAGGTGAACCGCCGCCAGTCCGATCAGGGTGGCGGCGAGGCCCGCCCACTGGTGAAGCCCCAGGCGCTCGCGATGGTAGGCGCAGGCCAGAAGGACGGTGATCCCGCTCTGAAGCGACGCCAGCACCGTCACGATGGCGATCTGGCCGGTCGTCAGCCCGATGGCCAGGGCCAGGAAGCCGCTCACCGCGATCACGCCGGTGCCGGCCACCCACAGCGCTCCCTTCGCCGGGATCGCCAGCGATTGCCGCCGGATGGGGACGGCGATCAGCAGCAGGGTGGTGCTGACCAGATAGTAGATCCAGACCGGCAGGACGCCGCCCAGGTGCGGGACGGCGAACCGGCCCTGCAGCCAGAACTGGATGCCGTAGGCCAGGGACGCGATCAGCGCCCACTTCACGCCCAGCTCGCGCTTCTCCTCGCCGGTCCGGCGCTGGGCGCCCAGGAGGGCCGAGCCCAGAATCACCAGGGCGACGCCGCCCAGGGCGAGGGCCGCCAGCCGTTCGCCCGTGGCCAGGGACAGGACGGCCGTCACCGCGCCGAAGGTCGCCGTCAGCGGCGCGACGACCGAGACCTGTCCGACCTTCAGGCCGTGATAGAGCACCAGCGTCGCCGCCACGCCTATCGGCGCCGACGCGATCGCCGCCGCCCAGCCGACGGCGGACCCCGGATCCGGAATGCGGGCGAAGGGCGCCAGCATGCACAGGCCGACCAGGACCACGCCCACGCTCTGGGCGTACAGCATCGCCCGATGCACCCCGAACGACCGGCCCGAGATGCTGATCATGAAATCGGTCAGGCCCCACAGCAGCGCCGCCAGGAGCCCGAAGCCGATCGCCATGGCTCAGCGGTTTCCGAAGGGGTAGCGCCAGGCCTCGCCCGCCGCCCGCATGGGGGCGCGCGCCTTGGCCAGGGTCTCGGCGTACTCCGCGGCCGGATCGCTGTCGGCGACGACGCCCGCGCCGGCCTGGACGTAGATTCGCTCGCCCCTGAATAGGGCCGTCCGCAGCACGATGCAGATGTCCGCCTCGCCGCCGGAGGAGATGTAGCCCACGCCGCCGCCGTAGCCGACGCCGCGCTTGGCGATCTCCAGCTCGTCGATGATCTCCATCGCCCGCACCTTGGGCGCGCCGACAGGGTGCCGGCGGGCAGCGCGGCCAGCAGGGTGTCGACGGCGTCCAGCCTGGGATCGGCGACGCCCTGAACGTCCGAGACGATGTGCATGACCGAGCTGTAGCGCTCGACCTTGAAGCTTTCGGTGACCTCCACCGTGCCGGGAGCGGAGACCCGGCCCACGTCGTTGCGGCCCAGGTCCAGCAGCATCAGGTGCTCGGCCAGCTCCTTGGGGTCGGCCAGCAACTCGGCCTCCAGGGCCTGGTCGACCTCGGGGGTCTCGCCGCGCGGACGGGTTCCCGCCAGCGGGCGGATTGTGACCCGGCCGTCCTTCAGCCGCACCAGGATCTCGGGGCTGGAGCCGGCCAGCTGGAAGTCGCCGAAGTCCAGGAAGAACAGGTAGGGCGACGGGTTCTGGCGACGCAGGGCGCGGTAGAAGGCGAAGGGATCGGACGGCCAGGGTGCGCTGAACCGGTGGCTGAGCACGACCTGGAAGATGTCGCCGGCGGAGATGTAGTCCTTGGCCGGGCCACCATGTCGTCGAACGCGGCGCCGTCGACCGGCGACAGGAACGCGGGGCCTGCCGCCTCGACCGGGGCGGGCAGGGCG
>NZ_JBNFOJ010000282.1:0-3518 GCF_057364705.1 Brevundimonas sp. CURTG3B2_SDJG | reverse complement strand
CGAGGGGCATGGCCTGGCCTGGTCGCTGGGGACGCGCTGGAGCTTCTAGGCGTCGCACCTCCCGGCACGACGACGCCCGCCGAACGAAGAGTCCGGCGGGCGTCCTCGGTTCCAGAAGGGCGGCGATCGAGCTCTTCGCCGCGTTATCCCCTTGCCGCCCGTTGGAGGGGCGGGCGGCGCGCGGGCGGCAAGGGGGGGAGAGATCTCGCTCGTCGCCTCCCTGGACGGCCGTCGCGAGGTCGAGATGAAGCTGCCCGGCCGCTATCGCCTGGACGGCGCCCTGCGCGGCGCCCTGAAGTCGGCGCCGGGTGTCAGCTATCTGGAGGACGCGTGATGTTGGGCCCGATCCTCGCCGCGAGCCTTCTCTTGACCCCGGCCGCCCAGGAGGCTCCCATGACCCAGCACGCCCGCGGAACTTTCCAGGTGACGATCACTCCGGTCCCGCCGGAAGCCGACGCGGCGCCCGACGCGCACGGCCGCATGATCCTGGCCAAGACCTTCGAGGGCGACATCCAGGCGGCCGGCGAGGGCGAGATGCTGGCCATGATGGGGCCGGACCAATCGGGCGTCTATGTCGCGATCGAGCGAGTGCGGGGCGGCTCGCCGGCCGGACGGGGACCTTCTCCCTGGTCCATCGCGGCGTCATGGACAGGGGCGCCCACGACCTGTCCATCACCGTCGTTCCCGGCTCGGGCACCGGGGAACTGACCGGCCTCGCCGGAGTCTTCCACCTGACCATCGAGGGCGGCGTCCACCGCTACGACCTCGAATACACCCTGCCTTCGGAGTGAGCCGATGACCGAGACCCCGACCCACAAGGGCTCCTGCGCCTGTGGCGCCGTCGCCTATGAGGTCGACACCGACCTTCAGGGCCTGATCGAGTGCAACTGCTCGCACTGCTATCGCAAGGGCTTCGCGCTGGCCTTCGTCTCGCCCGACGCCTTCCGCCAGACGGCGTTCGGGCCGCAGACCGCCTACACCTTCAACAGCCACAAGATCCGGCACCAATTCTGCGACACGTGCGGCGTGCAGGCCTTCGCTCGCGGCGAAACCCCGTCCGGAGACCAGATGGTCGCCGTCAACGTGCGCACCCTGACCGACATCGAGCCGTGGAGCTGGACTGCCCAGCGGGTCGACGGCCGAAACTTCTAGCTTTGCGCTCGTTCTTCAGAATAACGGATTGATTTATCGTCTTGATCTTGACCCCAAGGCTCTTCCGGTCGCCGGTGGGGTCCGGGGAGCGGTCGCGCCGGCGTGGGCGAGCCCGACAGATCCATAGGTCCTCGAACAAGCCCGAGGATGACGGGCGGTCCGGGCGGGCGTCGCGGCTGTTCGGACAGGGCGGCGGCCCGGCGGTCGGTCGCCTTGAGCTGGGCGCGAAGGGCCGTCAGGGCGAGAGCGGGCAAGGCGGGCGGAAGGGGCATGCCGGCCGCGCTGGGCCGCAGGGGCGCCGTCCGGCACGCGAAAGTCCCGTCATGCGGCGGCGTTCAGGCGGCGTCGGTCACCGCATAGACCATGATCCCCGTCGCGATGGCCAGGTTCAGGCTGTCGGCCCGGCCGCGCATGGGGATCTTGACGTTGACGTCGCAGGCGGCGGCCAGTTCGTCGGTCAGGCCCGCCTGCTCGTTGCCCATCAGCACCAGGGCCGGATGCTGCAGAGCGGCGTCGCGGTAGCCGTGAGCCGCGTCCAGCCGCGTGCCGATCACGCTGCCTGGCCAGCTCTGCCGCCAGGCCAGGAACTCCGCCCGCGTCGTCCGGGCGATGGCGACGGCGAAGACCGAGCCCATGGTCGCCCTGACCGCCTCGGTCGAATAGGGATCGACGCAGTCCTCGATCAGGATGACCCCGCCGCAGCCCGCCGCGTCGGCGGTGCGGATGATGGTGCCCAGGTTGCCGGGATCGCGGACCTGCTCGAGCGCCACCCAGCACGGAGACGCGCCCGGCTGGATCGCCGACAGCGCCGTATAGACCTGGTCGAAGACGCCCAGCACCGTCTGCGGATTGTCCCGGCGGCTGATCTTCTCGAGGATGGCGTGGGTGACCACGACGACCTCGCCCCCAGCCTCGCGGGTCGCGGCCCGGCGCGGTCCAGCAGCGGGTGCGGGCGCGCCTCCTCGCCGACCAGCAGCAGCCGGGGCGCGCGGCCCTGGTCCAGCGCCTCGCCGATGAACTTCAGGCCTTCGGCCAGGAACCGTCCGGTGGCCTCGCGCTCCTTGCGCATGTGGAGCGCGCGCACGGCCTTGACCGTGTCGTTGGTCAGGGAGGTGATCAGGCGATCCGAGGTCATGGCGCTCATCAGGCCGACCAGCGGGCGAAGAAGCTCAGGCCGATCGCCCGGCCGTCCGGACCGTCCTCGGCCAGGGCGAGCTCGCCCCAGTCGATCACGCCGTCCCGGTCCGCGGTCGCCTCGGCCATCAGATGGGCCAGCGACAGGCCCGAGATGCGCGCGGCGTAGGCGTTCAGCAGCAGGAAGGCGGCGTCGTCGGCCAGCAAGGCCGCACAGTCCTTCAACAGGCCCGGCAGGTCCTCGAACAGCCGCCACACCTCGCCCGTCGGCCCGCGCCCGTACTTGGGCGGGTCCAGGATGATCCCGTCGTATTTCGAGCCGCGGCGCACCTCGCGCGCCACATACTTGCGGCAGTCCTCGACGATCCAGCGGATCGGGCGGTCCGCCAGGCCCGACCGCTCGGCGTTCTCGCGGGCCCAGGCGACGGACTTCTTGGAGGCGTCGACGTGGGTGACCTCGGCCCCGGCGGCGGCGCAGGCCAGGCTGGCGACGCCGGTGTAGCCGAACAGGTTCAGGACCTTGGGCTTGCGCAGGGCGGCGACGCGGCCGTCCAGCCATTCCCAGTTGGCGGCCTGCTCGGGGAAGAAGGCCAGGTGCCGGAAGGGGGTGAAGCGGCTGGTGAAACGCACGTCGCGCCAGGCCAGGGGAAAGGTCTCGACGGGCTTGCCGGCGAACCGCCAGCGGCCGGCCTCGTCCTCGTCGGTGGGATCGAACACGGCGTCGGCGCGGTCGAAGGCGGCCGGGTCGCGCGGCGACCAGAAGCACTGGGGCTCGGGCCGGACCACGGTGTAGGGACCGTAGCGCTCCAGCTTTCGGCCGTCGCCGGAGTCCAGCAGGGCGTAGTCCTGCCAGCCACGAGTGACCAGGATTTCAGGCGACGGGTTCAGGCGCGGCGGCATGGTCCGCTGATAGGCGGTGCGACCCCGCCTCGTCCAGCGCGGCGTGACGCTTCGGCTCGAACGCCGGCGGGCCGTCGCGGCGGTGCCGGGTCTTGTCCCAGGCGAACGGCTCGCGCACCAGCCGCCAGAAGGCGTGGAAGAAGGCCAGGCTGAGCAGGCTCCAGTAGACGGGCGCCGCCAGCATCTCCGGCAGCCCGTAGGGCGTCCCGGCCCGACTGCGCGCCGATCGCGCACGGACCAGCCGAGGCGGCGGCCACGCCAGGATCATGACGATCACGGCCGAGGAGGGGCGTTCGGGGCGTCAGTCCGGCCGCGGCGGCGACGAGGACGGC
>NZ_JBNFOJ010000281.1:0-3537 GCF_057364705.1 Brevundimonas sp. CURTG3B2_SDJG | reverse complement strand
CTTGGCCCTGCTGGCCCCTGACTGGCCGTCGATCGTCCGCCTGGCCAAGGTCGCGCGCGAGGAAGGCCCCTCGCCGACCCTGGGCGAGATCGCCGGCATCGCCGGCGTCGGTCCCGTCGCGGCCCGCGCCCTGGCCCAGTTCTTCCACGAGCCGCACAACCGCGCCGTCGTCGACGCCCTGATCCAGCAGCTGGACCGGGTCGAGGACGCCGAGAAGCCCAAGACCGACACCGCCGTCGCCGGCAAGACCGTCGTCTTCACCGGCGCGCTCGAGCGCTTCACCCGCGACGAGGCCAAGGCCCGCGCCGAAAGCCTGGGGGCCAAGGTCTCCGGCTCGGTCTCCAGGAAGACCGACTATCTGGTGGCCGGCCCCGGCGCCGGCTCCAAGCTGGCCGAGGCCCAGAAGCATGGCGTCCAGGTCCTGACCGAGGACGAATGGCTGGCGCTGATCGGCGGCTGACTTGATCCCGCGCCGGCCGGCTCTTATCTGTTCAGCGACGACTGGCCCGCGACGGCGTAGCGATCACCCGACGCCGCGCCCTTGGGGAAGACCGCCTCGATCCGCGCCAGGTCCTCGGGCGTCAGGACGACATCGACAGCCGCGGCGTTCTCCTCCAGCGTCCGGATCCGGCGCGTGCCGGGGATCGGCGCCAGGTGCGGCCCCTGCGCCAGCACCCAGGCCAGGGCCAGCTGCGCCGGGTTCACGCCTTTATCTTGGGCGATGGCGCTGACCGCCGCGACGAGGTCCAGGTTCTTCTGGAAATTCTCGCCCTGGAAGCGCGGGTTCGACCGGCGGAAGTCGTCGGCCGCCAGGTCGTCGATCGACTTGATCTCGCCCGACAGGAAGCCCCGGCCCAGCGGGCTGTAGGGCACGAAGCCGATGCCCAGCTCGTCGCAGGTCGCCAGCAACGCGCCCTCGGGCTCGCGGCTCCACAGCGAATACTCCGTCTGCAGCGCCGTGATCGGATGCACCGCGTGACCCTTGCGGATCGTCGCCGGCGCGGCTTCCGACAGACCGATGAAGCGGACCTTGCCCTCGGTCACCAGTTCGCCCATCGCCCCCACCGTCTCCTCGATCGGCGTGTCCGGGTCCACCCGGTGCAGGTAGTAGAGGTCGACGTGGTCGGTCCCCAGCCGCTTCAGGCTGCCCTCGATCGAGCGCCGCACGTTCGCCGGCGATCCGTCGGTGACCATGCTGCCGTCGGGGTTGCGGACGATGCCGAACTTGGTGGCCAGGAAGGCGCGGTCGCGCCGCCCCTTCAGCGCCGCGCCCACCAGCTCCTCGTTGGTGTAGGGGCCATAGACCTCGGCGGTGTCCAGGAAGGTCACGCCGATATCCAGCGCCCGATGGATCACCTCGGCCCCGCCGGCCAGGTCGAGCGTGTCGCCGTAGAAGGCGCTCATGCCCATGCAGCCCAGGCCGATGGCCGAAACCTCAGGGCCCGAACGGCCCAGCGTGCGCGTCTTCATGAGCGCGTCTCCTGAAATGTGAGGAAGCCGGCGACCGGGCGCCGACCTCCAGGAGGTGGGCGCCGTTCCGCCTTATTTCAAGGGGGCGCAAGCCGCCTCCAGCCAGGCCTTCGCCTCGCCATCCAGCAGCGGCCCGACCTTGGCCCAGGTCTCGGCATGGTAGGCGTCCACATAGGCCCGCTCGTCCGCGGTCAGCAGGTCCACGTCGATCAGCTTGCGGTCCAGCGGCGCGAAGGTCAGCTGCTCGAACCCGTGCATCGGCCGTTCGCCGCCCGGGATCGGCTCGGCCGGCGTCACCACCTGCAGCGTCTCGATGCGGATGCCCCAGTGCCCCTCGCGGTAGTAGCCGGGCTCGTTGGACAGGATCATGCCGGTCAGCAGCGGCTGGCTGTTCACCGCCTTGGCGATGCGCTGCGGCCCCTCGTGGACGCCCAGGTAGCTGCCCACCCCATGCCCGGTCCCGTGATCGTAGTCGAAGCCCTGCATCCACAGCGGCAGGCGCGCCATCGCATCGAGTTGGTGCCCCGTCGTTCCCGCCGGGAAGCGCACGACGGCCATGGCGATATGGCCCTTGAGCACCAGGGTGAACATCCGGCGCTGGTCGGCGCTCGGTTCGCCCACCGCCATGGTGCGCGTCACATCGGTGGTGCCGTCCAGATACTGGCCGCCGCCGTCTACCAGGAGAAGCGACCCCTTCTCCATCCGCCGGATGGTGCGGGTCACGGGCTTGTAGTGCGGCAGCGCCCCGTTCGGCCCGGCCCCGGCGATGGTGTCGAAGCTCAGGTCCTTCAGCGCCCCCGTCTCCTCGCGGAACCGTTCCAGCGCCTCGGCCACCTCGCGCTCGTCGGGCAGGGTTTCCTGGGCCACCGTGTCGACCCAGTGCAGGAACCGGCTCAGCGCCGCCCCGTCCCGAATGTGCGCCTGCCGTGAGCCCTCGATCTCCACCGGATTCTTGGTCGCCCTGGGCAGGGTGCAAGGATCCATCCCCCGCACCACCGTCGCCCCGGCCGCTTCCAGCCGGTCGAAATACCAGGCCGAGGATTGGCCCGGATCGACCAGCACCTTCGCACCTTTCAGCCGGTCCAGCGCGCCCTCCAGCGCCTCGGGCGCCTCCAGCGTCACCGCGTCGCCCAGCCAGGCGGGCAGTTCATTGGTCACCTTGCGCGGGTCCAGGAACAGCTTCGCCGTCCCGTCAACGTTCACCACTGCCTGCGCCAACGGCAGCGGCGTGCGGATCACGTCTCCGCCGCGGATGTTGAACAGCCAGGCGATCGAGGCCGGCGCCGTCAGCACGGCCGCGTCTGCGCCCTTGTCGGCGATCGCCCGGCCGGTCCGCTCGCGCTTCGAAGCGCTGGTTTCGCCCGTGTAGCGGTCCTCGTGCGGAACCACCGGCGCCATCGGCTGGGCCGGCCGCTCGTCCGCCCAGGCCAGGTCGATCGGATTGGCCTCGACAGGCCGCAAGCTGGCTCCGGCCTTCTCCGCCGCGCGCCTCAGGCTCGCCAGGGCGTCGGGGCTGTGCAGACGGGGATCGTAGCCGATCACCGCTCCCTGGGGCGCCGTCTCCAGATAGGCCGCCACCCCGTTGTTCTCGAGCGCCAGAATCTCGAACTGGCCGGCATCCACCTGGGCGCGCACCTGGACCGTGTAGCGCCCGTCGGCGAACACCGCCGCCCGGTCCCTCAGCACCACGCCGGCGCCGCCGAACCGGTGAAGCCCGTCAACCACGCCAGCCGATCGTTGGCGGCGGGCAGATATTCGTTCTGGTGCTCGTCCTCGTGCGGCGCCAGCAGGCCGTCCAGGCCCTGCTCGGCCATCTTCGCCCGCACGCGGGGCAGATGCTTGGCCCCGAAGGACGGATCGGTGGTTTCGTCATAGGTCTGGCGCATGGCCGGAGGCATAGCACCAGGCGAGACCCCTCCACCATGCTTCGCATGGTCCCCCTCCCCACTTCGTGGAGAGGTGAGGCTCCACCCCAGCTCACCTCTCCATCGCCCGCCCAGGCGATGGGGAGGACAGACGGCGAAGCCGTCAGGAGGGGGCGCCCCAGGGGCGACCTAGTTCTGCGGC
>NZ_JBNFOJ010000280.1:0-3543 GCF_057364705.1 Brevundimonas sp. CURTG3B2_SDJG | reverse complement strand
TCGGCGCGCAGCGACGACAGGGTGGGGCGGCGGTGGAGCGGCCCTCCCCACCCGGTCGCTTCGCGACCACCCTCCCCACAAGGGGGAGGGAGAGTGCGGCCTACGGCCGGCTGGCCATGCCCAGCTTGATCGGCTTGGCGTCGTCCGACGCCCCGCCGCGCTTGACGCCCCACAGCAGGATGATCGCGCGCCGACGTAGATCGACGAATAGGTGCCGACGATGATCCCGAACATCAGGGCGATCGAGAAGCCGTACAGCGCCTCGCCGCCCAGGAAGGCCAGGGCCGCCAGCACCATCACGGCGGTCAGGCCGGTGATGATCGTGCGGCTGAGCGTTTCGTTGATCGACAGGTCGATCACCTCGCGCAGCGGCATGGTCTTGTACTTGCGCAGGTTCTCGCGAAGGCGGTCGAACACCACGACGGTGTCGTTCATCGAATAGCCGATCACGGTCAGGATGGCAGCCACCATGTTCAGGCTGAACTCCAGCCGCATGACGACGATCAGGCCGAACACCAGGATCACGTCGTGCAGCAGGCCGACCACGGCGCCGAAGCCGAACTGCGGCTCGAACCGGAACCAGATGTAGGCGAACATCAGCGCGATCGCGAGGCCCAGCGCCATCAGGCCAGAGCTGAACAGTTCGCCCGAAACCTTCGAACCGACGACCTCGACGCCGGAATAGGTGACTTGGCCGACCGCCTGGGTGATCGCGGCCTCGACCCGCTGAACCACCTCGGTCTGGTTGGCGCCCTCGGGGATCTGGAAGCGCACGACGGCGGTCGAGCCGTCGGCCTGGTTGGTATCGCGCCGGGCGATGCCCTGCACCTGGACGTCGCCCAGGCCCAGCTCGGCGGCCGCGCCGCGCAGATCGTCAAGCTGCAGCACCTGGCCGGCCGGCTTGGACACCTCCATCGAGGCGCCGCCCCGGAAGTCGATGCCCATGTTCAGGCCGGGCACGAAGCAGCCGACGATGGAGGCGACGCACAGCACCACGGACAGCACGCCGAAGAATTTGGCGTACTTCACGAAGTGGAAGTTGGTCTTCTGCGGAAGCAGTTTGATGAGGGGCCATCCACGCATCGCCATCACTCCGCGATCGGCAGTTTCTTGGGTTTGGCGATCTTCAGCCACAGGCCCAGGCAGACCTGGGAGACCAGCACCGCCGACAGCATCGAGGTGAACACCCCGATGGTCAGGGTCCAGGCGAAGCCCCGAACGGGGCCGGCGCCGAACACGAACATGATCAAGGCCGCCACCAGGGTCGTCAGGTTGGCGTCGATGATGGTGCCCATGGCCTTGTTGAAGCCGGCGTCCATCGACGCGATCACGCTGCGTCCCGCCCGCGCCTCGTCGCGCATCCGCTCGTAGATCAGCACGTTGGCGTCCACGGCCACGGCGAAGGTCAGCACCAGGCCGGCGATGCCGGGCAGCGTCAGCGAGGCCCCGATCATCGACATCGAGGCGACGATCAGCAGGCCGTTCAACAGCAGGCCGACGACCGAGATGCCGCCGAACAGCAGGCCGTAGGACAGCAGCATGAAGACCACGATGATCGCGAAGCCGACGGCCGTCGAAATGGCGCCCGCGGCGACCGCGTCCTGGCCCAGTTCGGCGGTCACGGTCCGGCGCTCCTCGACCTTCAGCGGGGCCGGCAGCGCGCCCCCGTTCAGCAGGTTCACCATTTCCGACGCCTGGGCGATGGTGAAGCTGCCCTCGATCACGCCGGTGCCGCCGGTGATGGCGCTGCGGATCGTCGGGGCCGAGATCACCTTGCCGTCCAGGATGATGGCGAAGGGCTTGCCGATGTTGGCGGCGGTCGCTTCGCCAAAGCGGCGCGCGCCCGAGCCGTCGAAGCGGAAGCCGATGGCGGTCTGACCGTTCTGGTCGGTCGTCACCTCGGCCTTGGTCAGGTTCTCGCCCGAGACCAGGATGCGGCGCTTGACCAGATAGGGGGTGCCCTGGTCGTCGGTCAGCACTTCCGAGCCCGGCGGCACGGCGCCGGCCAGGGCTTCCTGGATCGAGTTCTCCGTGTCGACCATCTGGAAGGTCAGCTGCGCCGTCTGGCCGACCAGCCGCTCCAGCTCGGCCGGGTCGCTCTGGCCCGGAGCCTGGACCACGATCCGTTCGCCGCCCTGGCGGGTGATCGAGATTTCCTTGGTGCCGGTCGAGTCCAGGCGGCGGCGGACCACCTCGATGGACTGGCTGACGGCGTCGGCGCCCATGGAGGCGACGGCCTGTTCGGTGAAGGCGTAGCGGATGCGGTCCGCGCCCTGGCGCTGCACGGTGCGGTCCACCGCGCCGGTCGGTCCGGGCTGGGCCAGCGCCCGCATCGCGGCCAGGGCCCCGTCCATCTGCGACGGGTCGGCCAGGGTCACGATCACGCCGTCGCCCTGGCGGGCGATGTTGTTGGCGGTAATACCCGCCTCGCCCAGCACCGTGCGGGCGTCCTCGGCCAGGTTGGTCAGGCGCTTCTCGCGCATGGCCGGCACGTCGACCTCGAGCAGCAGGTACGAGCCGCCCTGCAGGTCCAGGCCCAGGTTGACCCCGCTGGACGGCAGCCAGCCCGGCAGGGCCGCGCGCTGCGCCGGCGTCAGGGCATTGGGGAAGGCGAACAGCAGCCCGAAGACGAGCGACAGGCCGAGAAGAATGATCTTCCAGCGCGAGAGGTGAATCATGCGGGTCGCCCCAAGCCTTTCAGTGGGCCAGTCAGGCCTTGGAGTCGTTGGCGGCGATCGCCGTGCGGTCGCGGACCTGGCTGATCATGGACTTGACCACGCGCACGTTCACGCCCTGCGAGATCTCGACCATGGCCTCGTCGTTCTCGACGCGGGTGACCTTGCCGATCATGCCGTTGGACAGGGTCACCGTGTCGCCGCGCTTCAGGGCCGCGACCATCGCCTGGTGGGCCTTCATCTGCTTCTGCTGCGGGCGGATCATCAGGAAATAGAACAGGATGATCAATCCGATGAACGGCGCGAAGGTGATCAGTTGGCCCATAAGGCCGCCATCGGCAGCAGGCATCGGCTTTCCCCGGCAAAACGGGCGGCCGCGTCGGCGCCCGGTCAAAATGAGGCGCGGAACCTAGGGCGCGCCGTCACACTTTGCAACGCGACGTGTGGCCCCTGCGGCGTCCGCTGCGCTATCGCGGCAACACCGTCAGGGGATCGACGGCCGTCGGCTCGTCGCCGCGCATCCGCCAGGCCTCGAAATGGATCGACGGGCGGCCGTCGCCCGCGGTCGAGCCGGCCGTGCCGATCACCTGGCCGGCGGCGATCTCGTCCCCGTCCCGCACCGAGGCCGAGCCCAGATGGCCGTAGACCGTGCGCCAGCCATCGCGGTGCACGATCAGCACCGTCAGCCCCTGCCCCGCCAGGTCGTCGCCAACATAGCCGACCGCCGGCCCGCTGCCGAGCGCGCACCTCGGCGCCCCGCAGCGGCGGCGATGTTCACCCGTGTTGCGCTCGCCCATGCCCACGGGCCCGAACCGGCGCAGGATCTCGCCGCGCAGCGGCCAGTCCAGGGGCGACCGTGGTTCCGGCC
>NZ_JBNFOJ010000279.1:0-3581 GCF_057364705.1 Brevundimonas sp. CURTG3B2_SDJG | reverse complement strand
CCGCGACCAGCGCCTCCGCCGCGCCACGCACCGCCACGAGGGCCGAGGCGGACCGTCCCCGCCGCTCGCGAACGGCGCCAGGGCGCGACGGCATTTCTCCATCCAGTCGCCCTCGTACTCGTGCTTGACCTTCTCCAGCTCGTGCGAGGCGGCCAGGGCGGCGCTCACCCCGGGGATTTCCCCGCCCTGCAGCAGGACGCAGTCCAGATAGGTCCCGGCGATCACCTCGGCCTTGTCCGCCAGGGTCGGATCGCTGGCCTCCAGCGCCGCGTCGATCAGCGCGTGCTGGCGGGCGTCGTATTCCCTGTAGAGCGCGATCAGCAGGCCGTTGCGGGTCTCGAAATGATCGTAGACCAGCGGCTTGGTCACCCCCGCCTGCTCCGCCAGCCGCCCCAGTGACAGGGCGTCGGCTCCCTCCTCGCGCACCAGCCGCCAGGCGACCTCCAGCAGTTGCCGCCGGCGGTCGTCCCGCGCCAGCCGACGCCGCGTCGCGCCCTTCTCTCCGGTTGACTCCAAGAGGGTCGTCACCTTATGTACCAAAAGTAAGTTACTTTCAGTATATAGCCCAGGAGCCGTCCGCTCAACCCGGGACGGATCGCGCCCATGCATGCCCTTGTCGTCTTCGCCCATCCCGATCCCGCGTCGCTCACCCGAAGCGCCGCCCTGGCCATCGGCGAAGAAATCGTGCGGGCCGGCCACGGCTGCGAGATCGCCGACCTCTCCGCCGAGGGCTTCGACCCGCGCTTCACCCTGGCGGACCGCGCCGTCCATCATCGGACGGGGCCTGCGCCGGCCGACGTCCTCGCCGAACAGGCCCGCCTGGAGCGGGCCGACGCCCTGGTGCTGGTCTACCCCGTGTTCTGGTGGTCCATGCCGCCCAGCTGAAGGGCTGGATCGACCGGGTCTTCTCCAACGGCTGGGCCTTCGAGGACGGGCCCGGCGGCGCGGGCCTGGTGCGGAAGCTCCAGCGGCTGCGCGTCCATCTGGTGGCCGTCGCCGGCTCGGACCGGTCCGCCTACGGGCGGCACGGCTACCAGGACGCCATGCGGGTCCAGATCGACCACGGGGTCTTCGGCTATTGCGGCGCCCCCGTCGAGGCATCCGAGATCCTTTTCGAGGTGGAGACGACCGAAGTTCAACCGCACCTCGAAGCCGCCCGCCGGATCGGCCGCGCCGTGTTCGGGCCGAAGAACGTCGGGACATAAAGGCCACAGTCGCTTTCCAGCCTGGAGTCTTGATGAAAGTTCATTGGCCTGCGCCCCCGGCGTCGCCGAAACAGGGCCTGAGCCCGCAGGCGGTCCGCAACTCTCGGTTTCAGCGCTGAAATGCGACGGAAAACACCGGGGCGGAACGTTTTGCAGCTCGTTTCTCTCCCCCCGCAAAGGCCCCCCGCATGCTTTCTCGTGACGACCGCCCCCTCTACGGCCTGATGGCCGGCTCGATCCAGGCCGCGCCCCGCGCCGGTCCAGACGCCGGCCCCAAACTCCCGCGCCGGCCGCGACCGGCGCGACACAGGATCCTGCGGCCCCTCGGCCGTCCGCGCGGACCGGCGAGGAAGCCTACGATCTGGGCACCACCACCGTCACGGGCAGCCGCCCCCGCGGCAGCGTCGACACCGACATCCCGGCCGACGTCGTCCTCACCGCCGACCAGATCCAGGCCTACGGCGCCTCCAACATCGCCGAACTGATGACCTATCTGGAGCCGATCACTCGCAGCTCCAGCGGCCGCACCGATCTGCAGCCCGTCTTCCTGGTCAACGGCCGCCGCATCTCCGGCTTCCAGGAGATCCAGGGCATCCCGACCGAGGCCATCGAGCGCACCGACATCCTGCCCGAGGAGGTGGCCCTGCAGTTCGGCTACCGCGCCGAGCAGCGCGTCGTGAACTTCGTGCTGAAGAACAATTTCCGCTCGGTGACGACCGAGCTGACCGCTCGCCGTCCCACTCAGGGCGGCCGCACCGTGGCCGAGGTCGAGGGCAACGTCCTGCGCATCTCGGGCTCCAACCGCTGGTCGATGGACCTGGAGCACGAGCGCGCCAATCCCCTGTTCGAGAGCGAGCGAAACATCGAGCGCGACCCCGGCTCGACGCCCTACGACCTGATCGGCAACGTCACCGGCGATCCCTACGTCCAGCGTGACCCCGCCGGGAACCTCATCGATCCCGCCCTGCCCCGCACCGTCTCGCCCGTCCCGACGGGCGGCCTGTCCCTGTCCGACTTCATCGCCGCCGCCGGCGAACCGCGCACGGGCGACCTGGGCGCCTACCGCACCCTGCTGGCCGAGACCGAACGCAACACCGTGCGCGGCACGATCAAGCGCGACCTGAACAGCACCACCCAGGCCACCTTCAGCGGCAGCCTGGACGACAGCACCAGCCGCAGCTTCAACGGCCTGCCGGGCGTCACCCTGGACCTGTCGGCGGCGAACCCCTTCTCGCCGTTCGCCAACGATGTCCTGGTCCATCGCTACATCGACGACGCCGCCTCCCTGCGCCGCGAGACCGACACCCTGACCGGCCGCCTTGGCGTCGTTCTGGACGGCTTCCTGGGCGACGATTGGCGCTGGACGTTGAGCGGGAGCTATGACCGGGTCGAGACCGACACCACCACCGGCCGCGGTTATGCCGCGACGCCCTTCGACGCCCGCCTGGCCGCCAACGACCCGACCGCCGATCCCTTCGCGGCCCTGGACCCGGCCGACTTCGCCCGCATCCCCAACGACACGGCCCATTCGGTCTCCCAGGTCCTGGCCGCGGAGCTGGTGTTGAACGGCGATGTCTTCGAACTCCCCGCCGGCGACATCAGTTCGACGATCAAGATCGGCGCCGACACCCGCTCGCTGGATTCGACCAGCAACCGCTACTCGACCGTCACTCAGACCGTCGTGACCACCGACCGCTCCCAGTCGCGCGACCGGGCCAACGTCCAGGCCAGCTTCAACGTGCCGATCGCCAGCCGCCGGCAGGAGGTGCTGACCGCGCTCGGCGATCTGTCGTTCAACGTCAACGCCGGCTACGAGGAGCTGTCCGACTTCGGCGGCCTGACCACCTTCGGCGTCGGCATGAACTGGTCGCCGATCGAGAAGCTGTCCTTCCTGGTCAGCTACACCGACGAACAGGGCGCGCCCTCGATCAGCCAGCTGAACGATCCCGTCCTGGTCACGCCCAACGTCCCGGTCTTCGACTTCCGCACCGGCCAGACCGTGCTGGTCAACCAGACCACCGGCGGCAACCCGGATCTGAACGCCGACAACCGCACCGTCATCCGGGCGGGCGGCACCCTGCGTCCCTTCTCCGACATCGACCTCAGCCTGATGTCGACCTGGACCTACTCGAAGACCGAGGACTATCTCGCCTCCTTCCCGGCGGTGACCGCGGCGCTCGAGGCCGCCTTGCCGGGCCGCTTCACCCGCGACATCGACGGAAACCTGATCGCCGTCGACGCCCGTCCGCTGAATTTCGACAGCTACGAGCGGCAGGACATTCGCACCGGCTTCAACTATTCGCGCGCCTTCGGCACGCCCAATCCGGCCGCCGCCCCGCTGCCCGGCCAGCCCGGCAGCGCCCGCCCGCCCGTTCC
>NZ_JBNFOJ010000278.1:0-3593 GCF_057364705.1 Brevundimonas sp. CURTG3B2_SDJG | reverse complement strand
GGCCAGGGCGGCCGGCGCGGCGTCCTTGGCCATGGCCAGCAGATTTCCGGGCCGCGCCGCGACGCGGGCCAGCCAGGCGTCCATCCGCTCGCTGGGCGGCCCGAATTCCCGCCCCCAGGCCATGGCCGAGCCCACCATGACGTCCACCGCGGTGAAGCGATGGCCCATCAGATAGGGTCCGTGCTCCAGCGCGCCGAGGATGCGGGCGTTGACCGCGTCGTAGCGCTTCTGGGCCAAGGCGTCGCCCTCGGTCTGGCCGCTGATCTTGCCCCAGTACGCCGGCTCCATCTCGCCCGCCGTCCAGGCCAGCCAGGTGACGTAGGCGGCCCGCTCTGGCGAACCGACCGGGGCCCCCAGGTCCGCCTTGGGAAACAGGTCGGTCAGGTACAGGGCGATGGCGGCTGACTCGGTGACCAGGGCGCCGTCGTGCAGCAGGGCCGGCACCTTGCCGTCCGGGTGCAGGTTCGCCTTGTCGCGGCCGCCGGTCCCGGTCATGGCGCGGAAGATGTCGACGTATTCGATCTCATACGCGCGCCGATCTCCTCCATCAGCCAGACGATCCGGCCGGAGCGCGATTGGGGAGCGTGGAACAGGGTCAGCATCTGATCTCTCCATCATTCTGGGCGCTATCGCTCGGCCCGCGAGGCTTCGCTGCTTGAGCGCCGGGCGGCCCCTCGCCGCCGGTGAAGATTGATCTACTGCCACCCTGCTGCCAGCATGCTGTCAGCAGCCGCATGTCAGGGTGACGGAATGAGACGCGCAGACCGCCTGTTCCAGATCATCCAGGTCCTCCGGCGCTCGTCCCGGCCGGTGACGGCCGAGGCGATCGCGTCGAGCTGGAGACGTCGAAACGCTCCATCTATCGGGACATCGCCACCCTGATGGGCCAGCGGGTCCCCATTCGGGGCGAGGCGGGGCTCGGCTACGTCCTGGACGGCGGCTTCGACATGCCGCCGCTCATGCTGACCTCCGACGAGGTCGAGGCCGCCGTTCTGGGCGCGCAGTGGGTCGCTAGCCGCGGCGATCCGGCCCTGGCCCGGGCCGCGCGGGACCTGATCTCGAAGATCGCCGCCACCGTCCCCGAGCGTCTGCGCCCGGTGGTGCTGGAGCCGGCCGTGGCCAGCCCGCCGATGTGGGAGCCGCGCAAGGAGGACAGCCTGGACATGGCTCAGGTGCGCGCCTGGATCCACGCCGGCCGCAAGCTGGCGCTGCACTACCGCGACGAACAGGACCGCGAGACCCGGCGCACCATCTGGCCGTTCCTGATCGGCTATCGCGAGACCACGCGCCTGCTGGTCGCCTGGTGCGAGGCGCGCGACGACTTCCGGACCTTCCGCACCGACCGGGTGGTGGCGGCGGAGTTCCTCGAGGACCGCTACCCGGGCCGCCCGGCGGTGCTGCGCGCCCGCTGGGCGCCGAGATGGAGGCCGCCGCTGCGACGAGAGCGCCAAGATGGCCGCGCGCTGGGCGGCCCGAAAGGCCGCGGCCGCGAACGGCCGGCCGGCGGATCAGTAGATCTCGAACCAGGCCCGCCGGCCCCCATCCCACCGCCGACGCACATGGTGACGACGCCGTATTTCGCGCCGCGCCGCTTGCCCTCGATCAGGACGTGGCCGGTCATCCGGGCGCCCGACATGCCATAGGGGTGACCGATCGAGATCGCGCCGCCCGAGACGTTCAGGCGGTCATTGGGGATGCCCAGCCGGTCGCGGCAGTACAGCACCTGGACGGCGAACGCCTCGTTCAGCTCCCAGATGCCGATGTCGTCGACGGTCAGGCCGTGACGCTCCAGCAGGCGCGGGACGGCGAAGACGGGGCCGATGCCCATCTCATCGGGCTCGCAGCCGGCCACGGCCATGCCGCGCAAGGCGCCCAACGGCTGCAGGCCCCGGCGTTCGGCTTCCCTGGCCTCCATGATCACCGAGGCCGAGGCGCCGTCTGACAGCTGGCTGGCGTTTCCGGCGGTAATGAAGCGGCCCTCCGCGATCTCCTCGCCGCCGCCGAAGACTGGCTTCAGGGACGCCAGGCCTTCCAGCGTGGTGTCGGCCCGGTTGCCCTCGTCCTTGGACAGGGTGACCTCCTTCGGGGACGCCTGGCCGGTCGCCTTGTCCACCACCTGCATGACCGTGGTCATCGGCACGATCTCGGCGTCCAGCCGCCCTTCGGCCTGAGCCTGGGCGGTGCGTTGCTGGGACTGCAGCGCGTACTCGTCCTGGGCCTCGCGGCTGATCCCATAGCGGGCCGCGACGACCTCGGCGGTCTCCAGCATCGACATATAGACATGGGGGACCAGCTTGATCAGGTCGGGGTCCCGCAGCCGGTGCAGGTTCATGTTCTGGTTCTGCACCAGGGAGATGGACTCCAGCCCCCCGCCGACGGCGACGACCTGGCCATCCTGGGTGACTTGCTTGGCCGCCGTGGCGATGGCCATCAGGCCCGAGGCGCACTGACGGTCCACGCTCATGCCGGCGGTGGTGACCGGCAGGCCCGCGGCGAGGGCCGCCTGGCGTCCGATGTTGGTGCCGGTCGAGCCCTGCTGCAGCGCCGCGCCCATGACCACGTCCTCGATCTCGGCCGGATCGATCCCGGCCCGCTGGACGGCGTGCCGAATGGCGTGACCGCCCAGCTGCTGGGCCTGGGTGTCGTTGAAAGCGCCCCGATAGGCGCGGCCGATCGGGGTGCGGGCGGTGGAGACGATGACGGCTTCTGGTCGCATCTGCGGTGCTCCTTTGTTGGCGCTATCGCTCGGCGCGCGGCGCCTCGCTGCTTGAGCGCGATGGCGTTGATCTAGGGACTTGCCGTGGCGTCAGCCAAGGTCAGCCCTGATGCGCGGCCTGGGCCTTGGTCAGTTCGGTGAAGCCCTGGGCGGCGCCCATCTCCGGCACGATCTCACCCTCGCGATCCGAGATCTCGTCGAACCGGGCCGCGACTTGTTCTGGGGCGTCCTCGCCGGCGATCCAGGCGCCTTGCGTCAGGGTGACGTAGGCGCGCTCGAAGCCGCCGGCGCCGGCGGCCAGGATGCAGCGGCTGGGGGCGTCCTCGCTGACCAGGTAGAGCAGGCCCGGAGTCACCATCTCGGGCCCCAGCAGCTCCAACGGCAGGCGAGCGCCCAGGTCTTCGGTCATGCGGGTGTGGGCGGTGGGGGCCAGGCAGTTCACCCGGATGTCGTTCTTGGCGCCCTCGATGGACAGCGTCTGCATCAGGCCCACCAGGGCCATCTTGGCGGCGCCGTAGTTGGACTGGCCGAAATTGCCGTAGAGGCCCGACGACGAGGTGGTCATGACGATCCGGCCGTAGTTCCGCTCGCGCATGATGTCCCACACCGCCTTGGTGCAGTTGACCGCGCCCATCAGGTGCACGTCGACGACGAAGCGGAAGTCCTCCAGCTCCATCTTGGCGAAGGTCTTGTCGCGCAGGACGCCGGCGTTGTTCACCAGGATGTCGATCCGGCCCCATTTCGCCATGGCGGCCTCGACCATGGCCTGGACGGCGGAGGGATCGGTCACCGAGGCGGCGTTGGCCATGGCCTCGCCGCCAGCGGCCCGGATCTCCGCGACCACGGCCTCGGCGGCGGTGGCCGACGAGCCGGAGCC
>NZ_JBNFOJ010000277.1:0-3598 GCF_057364705.1 Brevundimonas sp. CURTG3B2_SDJG | reverse complement strand
CGGCGTGACCCTGAGCGCCGCCCAGGCCGACGCCGTCGTCCTGTCGCTGGCCCAGGTGTTGCGCGAACGCTTCGCCTTCCGCGAACGGGGCGCCGAGGCCGCGCGCCAGATCAAGGCCATGCAAGGTCGCGGAGAGTTCCACGGCGCCCGCACCGCCGCCGACCTGCTGGCGCTGATCGAGGGCCGCGTCGCGCCGTTGGTGAACGACCGGCATTTCCGCATCCGCTACATGGGCCCCGAGATCACCGCCGGATTCACCGAAGGCCCGCCGGGACCAGAAGAACTTGCCGCGTACCACGAGGAGATGCGCCTGCGCGGGTCCGAGATTCCCGATGTCCGCTGGCTGGCGGGCAATGTCGGATACCTGCGGATCACCCGGTTCATGGACGCGCCGCCCACGACCGAGAAACTGGCCGCCGCCATGGGCATGCTGGCCGACACCGGCGCCCTGATCATCGACGTCCGCGGCGCCCCGGGCGGCGAGCCGGCCGGGGTCGCCGCCGTCATCGGCCACCTGGTCGACCGCCCCACGCCCACGGTTCACGTCTTCGATCCCTCCGGACGGCTGGAAGAGCCGAACTTCGTCGCCGAGCCCAGGACGCCGGGGTTCACCGATCGCCCCGTCTATGTGCTGATCGACCGCAAGACCGGGTCCGGCGCCGAAGAGTTCGCCTACGACCTCCAGGCCATGCGGCGCGCCACCCTGGTGGGCCAGACCACCTGGGGCGGCGCCACGCCCGGCGGCTACCGTCCCCTGGCCGAAGGCTTCGCCGCCTTCATCCCGATGCACGTCGTCACCAACACGGTGACCGGCGCCAACTGGGAAGGAGTCGGGGTCAAGCCCGACGTGGAGGTCCCGGCGGAGCAGGCGTTGGATGTGGCCCATCGGATGGCGCTGGAAGCCGTGCTGAGGGACGCCCGGGGCGTGCGACGGGCGATCGCCGACGGAAGGGACGTGGCGTCGCTGGCGGGCGGCTGAGGGGGGCGTCTCCCTTCCCTTCGTTTTCGTCATCCCGGGGGCCGCGCAGCGGAACCCCGGGATGACGAAAGTCATTTGAGAAACGGCCCCACCTTCTTCTCCAGCAGCGCCACCAGCTCGGGCTGCATCGAGGCGCAGTCGTCGGGTATGTCCAGGCAGATCACCCGGGCGCGCTTCAGATGCGCCTTAAAGCGGCGCCGCAGCCGGGTGCGATGGGCGCGGTGGGCGCGGTGTCGCGCTCCATGATGAAGATGACGTCGGCGTTGGCTCGGCCAGGCCGACTACTGAACTCGCCTAGCCACTCCAGACAAAACATCAATTTCATTTTTCATATCGGCAATTCTTTTGTCAATTTCACCGACCGCGATACGCGGACTCCAGAGATTATATAGATAAACTATACTTTGAAATGACGGGTGAACCTGATTCATCCGCCCCAAAGATATCAAAAGATAGTGACTTTCAACTATCGAACAGAAAGCCCTACCGAATATACTAAAGCCGGTCTGCTCATTAGCTACACCAGTAGAAAAATATGCAGCTACCGCTTCAAGCTCATTACAAACCATGCCGCTCAAATTTATGGCGGCGATGTTATTAGATTTTACGGCCCACTCGAGATTTTTCGACTTCTCGATACGAAAATCGGGCCCAGATCCCTTCAATTTATCTTGAATCTTGGCCTCTTTTATAGAGGCCCAAGCCTCGTTACTTTTGGTATCACTCGATTGACAAAAGCATTCGCGGCTTCGATTGCCTTTTCCTTGGCCGCCCTGATCGACCTCTGCTCACTGTCTTCCCTCAGGGCCTTAAGTTGACCGTAGGTAATTAGAAGGCCCACTAAAAGTAGGATTCCGCTGATGAGATACAGCAGTTCGACAAGAGGTCTTGCCTCAGAAATCCATTGATTCATCGCTTATCCCCACCCCACTAGAGCGGGATGTTGTCGTGCTTCTTCCAGGGGTTGTCCATAACCTTCCCCTTCAGCGTGCGTAGCGCCTTGATCAGCCGGCGCCGCGTGCCGTGCGGCATGATCACGTCGTCGATGTAGCCGAGCCCCGCCGCCACGAAGGGGTTGGCGAAGCGCGCCTTGTACTCGGCCTCGCGGGCCGCCAGCGCTTCCGGGTCGCCGGCCTCCTTGCGGAAGATGATCTCGACCGCGCCCTTGGCGCCCATCACGGCGATCTCGGCGCTCGGCCAGGCGTAGTTGACGTCGCCGCGCAGGTGTTTGGAGCTCATCACGTCATAGGCGCCGCCGTAGGCCTTGCGGGTGATGACGGTCAGCTTGGGCACGGTGGCCTCGGCGTAGGCGAACAGCAGCTTGGCGCCGTGCTTGATCAGGCCGCCGTACTCCTGGCGGGTGCCGGGCATGAAGCCGGGCACGTCGACGAAGGTGACCAGGGGGATGTCGAAGGCGTCGCAGAAGCGGACGAAACGGGCGGCCTTGCGGCTGGAATCGATGTCCAGGACGCCGGCCAGGACCTGGGGCTGGTTGGCGACCACGCCGACCGTCTGGCCGTCCAGGCGGCCGAAGCCGGTGACGATGTTCCTGGCGAAGTCGGCGCCGATCTCGAAGAACTCGGCCTCGTCGACCGTCTTCAGGATCAGCTCCTTGATGTCGTAGGGCTGGTTCGGATTGGCCGGGACCAGGGTGTCGAGCGAGGCCTCGTCGCGCTCGGGATCGTCGTAGCTGTCGCGGACCGGCGGCTTCTCGCGGTTCGACAGGGGCAGGAAGCCGATCAGGCGGCGGACCTCGCTGAGGGCCTCCAGATCGTTCTCGAAGGCGCCGTCGGCGACGCCGGACTTGCCGGCGTGGACGCGGGCGCGCCCAGGTCCTCGTGGCTGACGACCTCGTTGGTGACCGTCTTCACCACGTCCGGGCCGGTCACGTACATGTAGGAGGTGTCCTTCACCATGAAGATGAAGTCGGTGATGGCGGGGGAGTAGACGTCGCCGCCGGCGCAAGGGCCCATGATGACGCTGATCTGGGGGATGACGCCCGAGGCCAGGGTGTTCTGCAGGAAGATGTCGGCGTAGCCGGCCAGGCTTTCCACGCCTTCCTGGATGCGGGCGCCGCCGGCGTCGAACAGGCCGATGATCGGGGCGCCGTTGGTCAGCGCCATCTTCTGAATCTTGACGATCTTGGCGGCGTGAGCGCCCGACAACGAGCCCCCGAAGACGGTGAAGTCCTTGGAGAAGACGTAGACCAGGCGGCCGCCTATGGTCCCGCGGCCGGTGACGACGCCGTCGCCGGGGATGCGCTGCTTCTCCATGCCGAACTCGTGCGAGCGGTGCTCGACGAACATGTCGGTCTCTTCGAACGAGCCCTCGTCCAGGAGGACCTCGATCCGCTCCCTGGCGGTGAGTTTGCCCTTGGCGTGCTGGCTCTCGATGCGCTTCTGGCCGCCGCCGAGCTTGGCCGCGGCGCGGCGGGCTTCGAGCTGTTCGAGGATCTCTTGCATAGGGCGTCTCCTTGAAGCGCTGGCTTAAGGAGACGCGGGGGCGGAGGCAAGCGGCCCTCTCCTCGTCCCGGGGACGACGCCCTACAGGCGGTCCAGGCGGAGCCAGGCGGGGTCGCCCAGCCAGGTGCGGGACAGGGCGCGCCGGCGCGCGCGCGAG
>NZ_JBNFOJ010000276.1:0-3639 GCF_057364705.1 Brevundimonas sp. CURTG3B2_SDJG | reverse complement strand
CTCGGCCGCAGGCGCAGCTTCCGGAGCGCCTCGGCGTCGGGGCCGGCCAGGGCCTCGGGCTCGGGCTCGGTCAGGTTCAGCGGCGGCCGTTGGCGGGGAGGCTTCATCAGGCGGCGATCTCGACTGGAAACGGCGTCTTCAGGCATGCGAAGGGCCGCGCGACCCTAGCGGGTCAATCGCGGCGCGCAAAGGCGAAGCGGTTGATTTCCGGATACCGCCGGGCGGCGGATCAGCAGTCCTGGGCGCGTTCGGGCGAGGCGGCGAGGACGGTCGAGGAGGCGCCGCCGCCGCAGTCGCGGACGCGGTGAATCTCGGTGTCGGCCTTCTGGGGCGGGGACATGTCGACGCCGAACAGCGACAACGCCGCCGCGGCGATCAGGGCGACAAGGCCCGCGATGATGTCGATCAGCGCTTGCACCGCCGATCCCCCTGCCAGTTGGACGTTCGCTGTTATGCGCCCAAACGGCTCCGGGAACAATCCGCCTCGACAGACTAAAGCGTCGCCATTGACCGCCCGGCCCCCCGCGTGGAACGGAAGGCGACGCGGCGCGTCTCCGAACGGGGAGGCGCATGCCGCCGTCATGCGAATCAGTCAGGCCGACGGCATGGAAGACGGAAACCACAGCGCCTTCAGCCCCGGCCGCAACTGCTGGCGGGTCGAGACCGCGGGGCGCTTCGCCATCCTGATGGAGAACGCGGCCTACTTCTCGGCCCTGCGCTCGGCCCTGGACAAGGCCCGCCGCTCGGTCGTGGTCCTAGGCTGGCAGTTCGACCCGCGCACCCGGCTGGACGCCGAAGCCTCCTTGGGCGAGCACGCCGGCGAGGTCGGCCACATGCTGCGCATGCTGGTCAAGTCGCGCCCCGAGCTGGACGTGCGCCTGCTCATCTGGAAGTCGCCGCTGCTGATCGCCGCCACCCAGGGCTTCTTCCCCCAGCGCGCCCAGGCCTGGTTCCGCAAGCGGATGGTCGAGTTCCGCCTGGACCAGCCCACGGCCATGGGGGCCTGCCACCACCAGAAGGTGGTCGTCATCGACGACCAGATCGCCTTCTGCGGCGGCGGCGACATCTCGGTGGACCGCTGGGACAGCGCCGAGCACCTGGACGACGATCCCCGGCGGTGCCTGCCCTCGGGCGTTCTGGCCCCGCCGCGCCATGAGGTGATGTGCGTGCTCGACGGCCCCGCGGCCCTCGCCCTGGGCGATCTGGCGCGCGAGCGCTGGTATCGGGCCACCGGGGAACGGACGATCGTCGACGTGGGCGACGGCGATCCCTGGCCGGACGATGTCCCGCCCGACCTGACGGGCGTTCCCGTCGCCATCGCCCGGACCGAACCGGGACGTCGCTCAGGCGGCGCGGTGCGCGAGAACGAGGCGCTGCACCTGGACCTGATCCGCCGGTCGAAGCGGCTGATCTACCTGGAGAACCAGTACTTCACCTCGCCGGTGATCGCCGCCGCCCTGGCCGAGCGGCTGGGGGAGTGGGACGGTCCGGAAGTGGTCCTGGTGACCACCGGCGGCAGTCCCAGCTGGTTCGACCGGATGACCATGGACACGGCCCGATCCGAGGTGCTGTACCGGCTCGAGCAGGCGGATCGGAACAACCGCTTCTTCGCCTTCACGCCCCACACGGCCTCGGGCGGGCGGATCATCGTGCACGCCAAGACCTCGATCTTCGACGACGAGATCCTCCGGATCGGATCGACCAACCTGAACAATCGGTCTCTGGGTTTCGACACCGAGTGCGACGTGGCGGCGGCGCCGGCGGACGAGGCGGGGCGCGAGGCGATCCGTCGGTTCCGCCATCGGACGCTGGGCCACTGGATCGGGGTCTCGACCGAGGCCTTCGCTGCGGCGGAGGCCGTGACCGGCTCGGTGGGGGAGGCGGTGCAGCGGTTCGACACCGGCCGGATGCAGCTCCTGGGCGCGACCCCGCCCACGCGGGTCGAGCAGGTGATCGCGGAGTTCCAGCTGGGCGATCCCACTTCGCCCGCCGACGCCTTCCGGCCCTGGAAGCGTCGGCTGACCTCGCAACACCGCGCGGTCAGGAAGTTCTGATCTCGAAGTCGATGATCAGGGGTAGGTGGTCGGACGCCATCCGGGCCAGCGGCGAGTAGGGGGCCTTCACCCCGGTCACCTGGATCTCGGGGCTGACGAAGCAGTGGTCGATGCGGATCGCCGGGAAGCTGGAGGGGAAGGTCTTGACCGTCGGCCTCAGGCCCAGAACCCGCTGGCAGTCCCGCAGCTTGCGGGCCAGCGCCTGGTAGGGGCGGGTCACCGACGTGGCGTTGAAGTCGCCGGTCAGAAGGGTGGGGCCCGTGCATTCGGCATGGCCGAGCCACTGTTCGCCGGTTAGCGCGGCCGCCTGGAGCCGCTGCTCGCGCGGGACAAGGCCCAGATGGGTGTTCAGGACGTTCAGGGTGGCTCCGCCGATCTCGACCGCCGCCCACAGGGCGCCGCGCGGCTCCAGCCCGGGTACGCCGCGCACGCTGGGCAGGGGACCCGAGCGGACCAGGCGTTCAGGCAGGTGGGTCAGGATGGCGTCGCCGTAGAGCTCGGCCTCGACCTTCATCGCCGCGTGGAAGTGGAAGGTCATGGCCAGCTTGTCGGCGATCGACTGGGCCTGATCGACGTAGCCGGTGCGGGCCCGGCCGACGTCCAACTCCTGCAGGCAGACGATGTCGGGTTCGTGCTCGGCGATCACCGCCGCGATCCGGCCGACGTCGAGCCGCCGGTCCACGCCGACGCATCGGTGCACGTTGTAGGTCAGCAGTCGGGGCATGGGAGTCCGGGTCGGCCTGGAGGGCGGGGCTAGGCCATTTCCTCCCTGAATGCGACCCCTGACGGGCCGGTTGCGCCTCAGATGACCACCAGCTTGTCGGCGATCTCGTTGCGGTCGCGCGGCGCGGGCGGGAAGTGCGAGGCCAGGACCTCGCCGCAGAGACCGATGGCCGCCTCGAACCCCGCCCCCGGATCGCCGCGCTTCAGCCCCTGCGCCAAGGCCTCCACCGCGTCGCCCCAGACGTTCGGATCCACCTTGCCGTGGATGCCCTCGTCGGCGACGACCTCGACCTGGTGCTCTTCCATGGCCGCGAAGATCAGCACGCCCGTCCGCCCCTCGGTGACGTGCAGGCCGTGGGCCAGGAACTGCTCCATGGCCGCCTTGCGGACCCGCGTGCGGCGCAGGCTTCGCGGCGTCACGCGCAGGCGGACCGCCGGGATGGAGGTGACCGCCAGGACGACCACGAAGACCGCCGCCTGGATCAGGGCGTAAGCCGTCAGGGCGTGGCCCAGGGTGGCGTCGCGGGCGGCGAGGTGGGCCGTCTCCCAGCCGTTGGTGAATCCCGGCACCCAGCCGGGCTCGAACCCGAACGGAATCAAGGCCAGCGGCAGCAGCAGCGCCGCCGCTGCGGCCCAGGCCAGCGAGACATTGCGGTAGGAGGAGACCTGCCGGGACAGGACGCAGAAAATCTCGCCCGAGGTCCGGGTCTCGGCCGCCGCGATGGCGTCCGCGATCCGCTGATGGGCTTGCGGGGGTCAGGGTGGTCACCATCCGCCCGAGGCTCCTCCGCCGCCGAAACTGCCGCTCCCCTCCGCCGAAGCCGCCTCCGCCGCCCCAGGACCCGCCGCCGCCCCAGGAGCT
>NZ_JBNFOJ010000275.1:0-3686 GCF_057364705.1 Brevundimonas sp. CURTG3B2_SDJG | reverse complement strand
GCGGCGGGCGATCCGGCGGGGCGGCGGGCTGCTGGACCGGCTGGACGACCTGAAGCTGGCCCTGCTGTCCGGCGAGACCGGCGAAGGGGCGCTGGAGCGGCTGTCGCGCACCCTGCGCGAAGAGCGGCCGCTGGACGCCGACGCAGGCCTGAACAGCCTGCTGGACCAGATCGACCTGCGGGCGGCGGTGGAGCTGGCGAAGGCCGATCTTCGCCGCAATGCAGCATAAATCGACGAAATCGTTCGCGAAACGCCGCCCCGAACGCTCGGGGTGATGAAGAAATGTCACGGTGGCGCGGTTTCGTCTAACCGTAGCGGGTCACGCTCGCGCGAGCCTTGTTGCCGCGACTCTCGCGCATCCCTATACGCATCCTGCGCCACAGGGGGGCGCGATTTGATGAGCGTGAGTGCGATGAACGCATTGGCGTCCGCCGTTGTCGAAAAGGGCGAGTACCGGCCCTCCGACGACGAGCCGTTCATGAACGAGCGGCAGTTGGCCTACTTCAAGGCCAAGCTGATGGACTGGAAGGACGACATCCTTCGCGAGTCCCGGGGAACCGTGATCAATCTGAAGGCCGAGACGGAGAACCATCCGGACCTGGTCGACCGGGCGTCCTCGGAATCCGATCGTGCGCTGGAGCTGCGCACCCGCGATCGCCAGCGCAAGCTGATCTCCAAGATCGACGAGGCCCTGCGCCGGATCGAGGACGGCTCCTACGGCTATTGCGAAGAGACCGGCGAGCCGATCAGCCTTGGCCGCCTGGAAGCCCGCCCGACGGCGACGCTGTCGGTGGAGGCCCAGGAACGCCACGAACGCCGCGAGCGGGTTCACCGCGACGACTGATAAAGGCGGCTCCAAAGGGCGCGCGACCTTGACTTGAGGCCTTGCGGGCGCGACCTACCGCGCCTTGCGTTTCAAGGTCGTCTGAATGTCCGTCAAGGTCCGCTTCGCCCCGTCGCCCACGGGGAAACTGCACGTCGGCAACGTGCGCACCGCCCTGGTGAACTGGATGTTCGCCCATTCCTTCAAGGAAGATGGGGGGCAGGGCGGCCAGTTCGTGCTGCGCATCGACGACACCGACCTGGCGCGCTCGACCGCCGAGTTCGAACAGGGCATCGAGTTGGATCTGGCCTGGCTGGGTCTGCTGTGGGACGAGCGTCACAACCAGTCCAAGCGGTTCGACCGCTACGAGGCCGCCGCCGAGCGCCTGAAGGCCTCGGGTCGGCTCTACGCCTGCTACGAGACCGCCGAGGAGTTGGACCGCCGCCGCAAGGTGCAGCTGTCGCGCGGCCTGCCGCCGATCTACGACCGCGCCGCCCTGAGCCTGACCGAGGCCGAGAAGGCCGCCTACGAAGCCGAGGGCCGCAAGCCGCACTGGCGCTTCAAGCTGGACGGCAAGCGCGTCGCCTGGGAGGACCTGGCGCGCGGCCACGCCGAGGTGGACACCGCCTCGATGTCGGACCCGGTGCTGATCCGCGAGGACGGCCTGTTCCTCTACACCCTGCCGTCGGTCGTCGACGACATCGAGATGGACATCACCCACGTGATCCGCGGCGAGGACCACGTGACCAACACCGGCGCCCAGATCGAGATCTTCGAGGCGCTGGGCGGGCCGGTCCCGGCTTTCGCCCACATGCCGCTGCTGGTCGGCGCCGACGGCCAGGCCCTGTCCAAGCGGCTGGGCTCGCTGTCGATCTCGGAGATGCGCGAGCAGGGCTACGAGCCGATCGCCATCACCAGCCACCTGGGCCGCATCGGCACCTCGGACCCGCTGGAGGTGGGCGCTTCGGTGCAGGCGCTGGGCGAGAGCTTCGCCTTCTCCAAGATGGGCCGCTCGCCGGCGCGCTACGACACCGCCGACCTGGACCGTCTGAACGCCCAGGCCCTGCACGCCATGGACTACGGCGTCGCGCAAAAGCGCCTGGCCGGGCTGGACGCCGACCTGGGCGAGGCGTTCTGGAACGCGGTGCGTCCGAACCTTCAGAAGTTCGCCGATGTCGTTGAAATGGCGGCGATCGTGCGCGGTCCGATCACGCCCGTGGTCGAGGATCCAGCCTTCGCGGCCGCCGCGCTCGAGGTTCTGCCGGACGACATCGGGGCCGACGCCTGGTCGGTCTGGACCAACGCCGTGAAGGAGAAGACCGGCGCGAAGGGCAAGGCCCTGTTCATGCCGCTGCGCCTGATCCTGACCGGCCAGGCGCACGGGCCCGACATGGCGACCCTCGCGCCGATGATCGGCCGCGAGCGGATCGTGAAGCGGCTGAAGGGCGAGGCGGCCTAGGGCTTGCTGAACCTTCGCGGATCGTCATGGCCGGGCTCGTCCCGAGACCATCCATAAGACTTGTCGGTGAAGGCCTAACTCGGCGCCCGCAATCTACTGACCGCGCTTATGGATGGCCGGGACAAGCCCGGCCATGACGTCGACGGGGTTCTACGCGGTCGCCAACGTTCAACCGCGCAAACAAAAAGGCCGCGCCTCGCGAGAAGGGCGGCCTTCTGTTTCAGCGCGAGCCGAAATCAGGCGTTGCAGGCGGCGATCTGTTCGGCGTTCAGGGCGACGCCCTTGTAGCTGAAGGCCGAGACCGGGCCGAAACGGGCCACGACGCGGCGGCAGGCGCGGGTCGCCGGCTGGTTGGCACCGCCCGAGGCGGTGCAGGAGGCGCCGTCGCACTGCCAGGTGGCGCCGTCGATGATGGTGCGGCCGGCCGGAGCCTTTGGCGCGTCGGCCAGGGTGGCGCTGGTGGCGGGGGGATTGGGGCGAAGGCGGGGGGCGGCGACGAGCAGGGTCGCGGCGACGAGCAGGGCGCGCATGGCGGTCTCCGAGTGAGGGCGGGGCGGCAGGGAGCGTCCCGTCGCCTCAGTGTGCGTTGTTATTCGAAAACTGTCAAGGCGCGTTGTCAAAACGAAACGCACAACGCGCCTGATCGACGATTACTTATCGCTGATCATGTTTCAAGTGAGGCAGATCGTCCGCCTGCCGCATCAGGGTGATCGCCTCCTCGACCGTCGCGGCGACGCTCCAGGCCTGGCGGAAGGATTCGGGGGTCATGCCCTCGGCGATGCTGTGGTCCAGCGTCGCCAGAAGACCGTCCCAGAAGCCCTTGATATTCAGGAAGATCACCGGCTTGTGGTGCAGGTCCAGCCGCTTCCAGGAGAGGACCTCGATGACTTCCTCGAGCGTGCCGACGCCGCCCGGCGCGACCACGAAGGCGTCGGACTGGTCGTACATGATGGTCTTGCGCTCGTGCATCGAGGTGACCACCAGGGTCTCGACGTCGTCGAACAGGCGCTCCCGGCTGCGCAGGAAGCCCGGCATGACGCCCAGCACCCGTCCGCCCGCCTCGTGCGCGGCCCTGGCCGAGGCGCCCATCAGGCCGACGCCGCCGCCGCCGTACACCAGCCGCCAGCCCGCTTGGGCGGTCTGTTCCCCGAATCGACGCGCCGCCACGGTGTAGTCGGGGTCCGAGCGATCCGAGGAGCCGCAGAACAGGCAGACGGACTTGCCGTCGAACGGCTGGATGGTGATGGACATGAAGCCTCGGCGTGGATGGAAGACAACGGGCCCCCGGCCGCGCTATCTGGTTCGATACTCCTAACCTCCGGAGGACGCGATGAAACGGGCCATCTTCGCCGCCGTCGCCGCGACGGCCGCCGCGTGCCTGGCGGGAAGCTGTTCGCCGCCGCC
>NZ_JBNFOJ010000274.1:0-3696 GCF_057364705.1 Brevundimonas sp. CURTG3B2_SDJG | reverse complement strand
ACCGCGACTCGCGTCGCGGGATGCGGCTCGACGCCCTCGTCCGCCGCGCGGTCAGATACGACCGAGGCCGCCGCGCCGGCGGTCCGGGCCCGCGCGACCAGATCGGGGAACTCGGCCAGAGGGTCGGCGCGAACCACGTCCTCGCCGCGAAACACCGCCTCGGTGCGCTGGTAGAGGTCGCGCATCAGCCGCCCCTTCCAGCCGTTCCACACGCCGGGTCCGACCGCGCGGATGTCGGCGACCGTCAGCACCAGCAGGGTGCGCAGGCGCTCCGGGTCGCCGACCAGTTCGGCGAAGGCCCGCACCGTCGCCGGGTCGGACACGTCCCGCTTCTGCGCGTAGTCGCTCAGCGCCAGGTGGTTGCGCACCAGCCAGACCACGAACTCCGTCCGGCGCGGGTCCAGCCCCAGCCGGTCGCAGGCCCGCCGGGCGGCGATGGCCCCGTCCTCCAGCTGGCCCCGGTCGCCGCCCTTGCCGACGTCGTGCAGCAGCATGGCCAGCATCAGGGCCTCGAAGTCGTCGATGCGATGGACGATCTCGGTCGCCGACGGATGCTCGGCCTTCAGCTTGCCGCGCCAGATGTCGTTGATGATGCCGATGGCCTGCAGCGTATGCTCGTCGACCGTATAGGCGTGGTACATGTTGAACTGGGTCTGGCCGACGATCCGCCCCCACTCGGGCAGGAACCGGCCCAGCAGGCCCGTCTCGTTCATCATCGACAGCACGCGATAGGGCCTCTGCCCCAACGCCAGGATGTCCAGGAAGGCCCGCGTCGCCTCCGGGTCCCGGCGCAGCGACGGCGTCACCAGCGACAGCGACCGCGACACCGCCGAGAAGGCGTCGGGGTGCAGGTCCAGGTCGTGCTGGTCGGCGGTGCGGAACAGGATCAGCAGCTTCTCGGGCGCCTCGGCGAAGATCTCCGGCCCGGTCACCGACAGGCGGCCGGCGCTCTCGACGAAGCCCTCGACCCCCAGCTTCCGCTTCCGCCCCGGGATCAGGCGCGACAGGCTCAGCGTCGGCTTCTGGTGACGCGCCTCCAGCTTGGCCGACAGGGCGCGGGTCAGGCCGCCGACGTCGCGGGCGACCAGGAAGTAGCGGCGCATGAAGCGCTCGACCGCCGGCTCGTCGCCGCGCCCGCGCCAGCCCATGCGCCGGGCCACCTCGGGCTGCAGGTCGAACGTCAGCTTCTCCTCGGCCCGCCCGGCGGTCAGGTGCAGATGGGCCCGGGTGCGCCACAGGAAGTCGAAGGCCTCCTCGAACGTCCGGCGTTCGCGCGGGGTCAAGAGGTCGTCCATCACGCGGGCGCCCAGCGGACTGTCGGGCGCCAGCGACCGGGCGATCCAGAAGAGGGTGTTCAGGTCGCGCAGACCGCCCTTGCCGTCTTTCACGTTGGGTTCGACCCGATAGCGGACCGCGCCGGACTTCTGGTGGCGGGCGTCGCGCTCTTCCAGCTTGGCGGCGATGAACGGCCGGGGGTCGGCGCGGCTGACCTGGGTCCGGAAGCGGGCGATGAAGTCGTCCGACAGCGCCTGGTCCCCAACCAGGGGTCGCGCCTCCAGCAGGGCTGTGCGCACCGTCATGTCGCTCCGGGCCAGCGCCAGGCATTCGTCGACCGATCGCGCCGCCTGGCCGACCTTCACCCCCAGGTCCCACAGGACGTAGAGCATGAACTCGATGACCTGTTCGGTGCGTGGGCTGGACTTCCACGCCCTGAGGAACAGCAGGTCCAGGTCCGAGAACGGCGCCAGCACGCCCCGGCCGTAGCCTCCCACCGCGATCAGGCTCAGCCGCTCGGCCTCGGTGGGATTGGGCGCGGGGTACAGCGTCCCGGCGGTGAACCGCCATAGCGCCGTCAGCATCTCGTCGGCCGCCTCGGCGTACAGGCGTGCGACGGTCACCCCGGTCGGCGCCGCCTTCCAGCCGCCGCGCGGCGCGTGCCCGGTCCGCCTCCCAGCTTTCGCGCAACAGCTCCGCGACGGCCTTGCGCACGTCCTGCGCCGAGGCGGCCTCGATGAGAGGGTCGTCGAGGGGCTGGGTCACCGCCGCTTTCCGCTTTCGTCATCCTCCGGGCCGCGAAGCGGAACCGGGGGACCCAGCGGCGCGCGCGAGCGCGAACCCGTCCCACACGCAGACCTTGGGTTTCGCCTTCGGCGCCGCTGGGTCCCCCGGTCTGCGCCGCTGCGCGGCTTGCCGGAGGATGACGAAAGAAGAGACGATCTCACTTCGCCAGCCCCTTCAGACGATACAGCGCCTCCAGCGCCTCCCGGGGGGTCAGCTCGTCGGGATCGATGCCCTTCAGCGCGTCGTCCACGGCCGACGACGGCGGCGGGGCGGGCGGCTCGGCGACCGCGAACAGGGGCAGGTCGTCCAGGCTGACGGTGGCGGCCTTCTCGCCCTCCAGCCGGTCCAGCACCTCGCGGGCCCGGACCACCACCGGAGACGGCACGCCCGCCAGCTTGGCCACCTGGACCCCGTACGAGCGGTCGGCCGCGCCCGGCGCCGCCTCGTGCAGGAAGACCAGGTCGCCGTTCCACTCCTTGGCCCGCATCGACAGGTTGCAGACGTGGGCCAGCCGCGTCTCCAGCGCGGCCAACTCGTGATAGTGGGTGGCGAACAGGGTGCGGGCGCGATTGCGGTCGTGCAGCGCCTCGGCCACGGCCCAGGCGATGGCCAGGCCGTCGTAGGTGGCGGTGCCCCGCCCGATCTCGTCCAGCACCACGAAGCTCTTCTCGGTCGCCTGGGTCAGGATGGCGGCGGTCTCGACCATCTCCATCATGAAGGTCGAGCGACCCCGCGCCAGGTCGTCCCCGGCCCCCACCCGGCTGAACAGCCGGTCGACCACGCCCAGCCGCATCGACCGGGCGGGCACGAAGGCGCCGGCCTGGGCCAGCACCACCAGCAGGGCGTTCTGGCGCAGGAAGGTCGACTTACCCGCCATGTTCGGGCCGGTGACGATCGACAGGCGCGCGCATCCGACGCCCGATCCGTCCAGGCGGCAATCGTTGGGCGTATAGGGGTCGCCGGCGGCCTTGACCGCGGCCTCGACCACCGAATGGCGGCCGCCCGACACCTCGAAACAGACCGTGGCGTCCACCTGGGGCCGGACCGCGCCGACTTCCTCGGCCCATTCCGCCAGGGCGGCGTGGGCGTCCAGTTCCGCCAAGGCCTCCGCGACCGCCTGCAGCGGGCCGGACAGCTCCTGGACCGTGCGCCGCCACGTCTCGAACGTCTCGCCCTCGATCGCCAGGGCGCGGTGCCCGGCCTGGCTGATCTTGGCGTCCAGCTCGGACAGTTCGACGGTCGTGAACCGGACCTGGTTGGCCAGGGTCTGGCGATGGATGAACGGGCTCTCCGCGGCCGGCCGCAGCAGCGGCTCGGCGGCCTTGGCCGAGGTCTCCAGGAAGTAGCCGAGCACCGCGTTGTGGCGCACCTTGAACGGCACGCCCGACTGCTGGACGGCGCGGGCCTCCAGATCGGCGACCACCTTGCGGCTGTCGTCGCGCAGCTGGCGCGCCTCGTCCAGCTCCAGCCGGAAGCCGGGGTTCACATAGCCCCCGTCCCGCGCCAGATGCGGCGGCTCCAGGACCAGACCCTGGGCCAGGGCCGCCAAAAGACCGCCCAGCTCCGGCGTCAGGGCCAGGCGGTCCAGGCAGGCGGCGATGCGCGCCGGCGGCCCCGTCAGCGGATCGCGGGCCG